>JBAXCN010000075.1:0-14018 GCA_037141455.1 Bacteroidota bacterium | reverse complement strand
GAAAGCCAAGTTGAACAAGGAAGAAATTTTGCGAATAAAATTTGGAATGCTTTCCGTTTGGTAAAAGGTTTAACCATTAAACCTGATGCTGAATTTGCAACCGATTTATTGGCAAGTAATAAAATTTCGGAACAATGGTTTGATGCTAGATTCAATATTGCTTTAGCGGAAATAGAAGAAAAATGTAAAGATTACAAATTAAGCGAAGCCTTAATGATGATTTACAAACTGATTTGGGACGATTACTGCGCTTGGTATTTAGAAATGATAAAACCAGTGTATGGCGAAGCATTGAACCAAAGTACGTATGACCAAACCGTTGTTTTCTTTGAAAAATTGATGTTGGTTTTACATCCTTTTATGCCATTTATTACCGAAGAAATTTGGCAAGAAATAGCTGAAAGAAAAGAAGGTGAAAGTATTTGTATTGCGGCATATCCTACATTATTGCAGGCGAGGACGCCTACAATGGCTGACGGTTCGTGTGCCTCAGATGTTGGTTCGCCTTTGCAGGCGTCCTCGCCTGCAAACAATATACAAAACACATTTGAAACCATTGCTAAAATACGTGAGTTAAGAAATAGTAAAGGCATTAGTCCAAAAGAAGCATTTGAAATTATTATTAAAACAGCACATATAGAATTATACGAACCTTACCAGTTTTTAATTAAAAAATTGGCCAATGTTTCGAGTATTTTATTCAATGAAGAGGCGCCTAATTATGTTTCATTATCTGTTTCAACCGACCAAGTTTTTGTTAAATTAAATATAGAAATTGATGCAGCTGCTGAAGCTGAAAAAATTAACAAGGAAATTGAGTACTTAATTGGCTTTATGGCCAGTGTAGATGTAAAGTTAAGCAACGAAAAGTTTGTAGCCAATGCCAAACCTGAATTGGTAGAAAAAGAACGCCAAAAGAAAGATGATGCTTTAGCTAAAATAGAAGTATTGAAGCAAAGTTTAGCTGGATTGTAAAGTATTTAGAGCTGACAGTTTTTAAAAACCTGTCAGCTCTTTTTAATTAGATTGGAACATAATCCATTGCCGTTGCATTTAAGCAACGGATTAATTATGGTAGAAAATTTAATATGAAATTTTCATATAAATTAAAACTTAAAAAAAATCTTAATTCCCCAGTATTACCAATAACTGACAGAGATTTTGTCTTGTTTTGGTAAATTAATAAATATAGCTTTTAACCTATAATTATTAAGATATATTTGAGAAAAATAACTCAAATAAAATGATAAAAAATATTTTTAAATTTAAATTTTCCTTTTTTTCATTGATATTATTTATAGTGGCTTCTGTTACTTTAACATTTGTCATCTCTAAAATAATTTACTCAAAAAACAATTCAAAACAAGTATTAATTAACGAAAATTTAAACACCAATAAGGTAAATAATGATTGTTTAGATTATAAAATTACTCGATTAAAAGGATATAAATACATAAAGCCAATAATGTTTATTGACAATGATTGTCAATCGGAAAAACTAAGGTATATTAAAACTGAGGTATCAAAAGTTTTTGATGAATACAAACAAAATGGTTCAATAATTTCTGCGTCATTTTACTTAAAAGATTATTTAAGCAATGATTGGATTGCGTTAAATGAAAATGAAAAATATTCTCCTGGCTCAATTTTAAAAGTACCAGCATTAATTACAATTCTTAAAATGAGTGAAATTAATCCTCATATTCTATCAAAAAAAATTACCTATAACAAAGTTTACAATGTAGATGTTCACCCAAAATATGTATCAAAAAATGCAATTGAATTAGGCAAAAGTTATACTGTAAAAGAATTGCTTTCATACATGATTAAATATTCAGATAACAATGCTACATTATTATTAAATGAAGTTATAGATGTTAAATTATTTAAAAAATTATTTACTGATTTTGGTTTTAAAGAAGTGGATTGGAATGCCAGTGATTATGAAATGAATGTAAAAGAGTGCAGCTATTTTTTACATGCACTTTATGATGCAAATTATTTAAATTTAAATAACTCAGAATTTGCAATTGAACTCCTTAGTAAATCAGATTTTAAAGAAGGTATAACTAGTTCAATTCCATCTAACATAAATGTTGCTGAAAAATTTGGAGAGTCTGGTGATTTAAATACCCGACAAATGCACGAAACAGCGATTATTTATTTAAACGAAAGACCTTATTTGTTAACAATAATGACAAAAGGGAAAGAAATAAATAACTTACCCGAAGTTATTAAAAAAACGAGTTACGCAATTTATTCACAAATGAATTTATTAAATAATAAATAATAGTATTAATGTGAGTTTGCTCTTATAATTTGGTTTAGTACATCAAACTTTTAACTTCAATTATTAATTAAAACTAAAATTTTTTAGTCAATAATATGTATTTCTATCTCAATCAAGTCATCCGTTGGCTAAAGCCAAATAGCAATAGATGCTTTGTGCGGGAACATAATCCATTGCCGTTGCTTTTAAGCAACGGATTAAGTTTTGAAGCAAAGTTTAGCAGGATTGTAATTATTTATAAATAACTAATTTTTGTTTACATCCCTTTCAATTTGAGCGACTTTTACTTTTTTTATTTTTGAAATTTAATGAATTGTTGAACTTTAAAAAATATTTAATGAAATATTTAATCAAGGCATTATTAGTATATTTATTTTTTTTGATATCTACCAGCTTATTGGCACAACAAAAAATGGATACCATATTTTATAACCAAAACTGGAAGGTTACTAAAGTTAAAGATAGCGTAGCGTTTTATAGACTTACCACTAATATAAATGGAAAATACAATGTAAAGGACTATTATTTAAACAAAACACTTCAAATGACAGGTACTTATGCTTCTATTGAAAAAGAAATTAGAGATGGATATTTTAAATATTATGATGAATATGGAAAAATTTCATCGGAAGGTTTATTTAAAAAAAATTGGAGAAATGGTATTTGGAAGGAATACAAAAAGAATAAATTATGGACAGAAACTAATTATGTAAACGATACCATGCATGGTAATTTTGTGGTTTATTATCCTAATGGTACTTTAAAAAGAAACGAAATATATAGAAAAGGTGTGTTTATAAATGGTTTATGTTACGCTCAAAATGGTAATGATACTATTTATTTTCCTTTTGAAATATTACCAGAATTTAGAGGAGGTGAAGAGGAAATGATGAAATCATTTAGTTATCATATGGAATATCCAAAAGCTGCAATGGATAGTAAAATAGAAGGTAAAGTTATTGTTCGTTTTTGTGTGGATTATGATGGAAGTATAAAAGATTCAACTATTATTTCAAATACACCTGAAATTTTAAATCAGAGTGTTTTAAAATGTTTAAAAAAGATACCTAAATGGAATCCAGGAAAAATAGATGGAGAACCAATTAGAGTATATTTTACTTTACCATTTGAATTTAAATTAGACAAATAAGCAAAAGTTATTTTTCTCCTTAAATTTCATTTATTGAAACACTAATTAACTGTTGTTGTTATTTAAATAATAATAAAACAGATTGGTTAAAGAAGCAATAAATATAGTTTGGTTAAAGCGCGATTTGCGCCTCAGCGACCATGAACCTTTGGCCTTAGCTAATGCAAATGGTTTGTATACTATTTTGCTCTATATTTTTGAACCCAGTTTAATGCAGTATGCCGATAGCAGCCATCGTCACCACCAATTTGTATGGCAAAGCTTAATGGATATGAATAAAAAACTTAAAACTTTTTCAGGCACAGAAAACAATATTTTTACCGCCAATAACGAAGCTATAACTGTTTTTAATTTTTTAGAAAATGAGTTTGATATTAAACACGTTTTTAGCCACCAAGAGATAGGAAATAGTTTAAGTTTTACCCGCGATAAACAATTGGCTGATTGGTTTGAACAAAACAATATTACTTGGACAGAATGTAAGCGCGATGGAATTATAAGAGGACAAAAATATCGCCCAACCGATTGGAATAAAAAATGGATGGAAACAATGAATGCTCCGCAATTTGGTTTCGATTTAAATTTATTTATTCCAAACGACAGAATTTTAAAAGAAATAGGCTATTTGAATATTGACAATTCAATAAAAAATTACAATAAAATTTTTCAACCAGGGGGTGAAACTTTTGCTTTTCAATACCTTCAATCGTTTATAGAAAACAGGCATATAAATTATGCAAAACATATTTCAAAACCTGCATTGGCTAGGAAAAGTTGTAGCAGACTATCGCCATATTTGGCATGGGGAAATATAAGTATGCGCCAAGTTTACCAAGCAGTTACTAGTGCTTTAAAACAACAAAATAAAAATAAAAGAGCCCTTCAATTTTACATTGCTCGCCTGCATTGGCACTGCCATTTTATACAAAAATTTGAAACCGATTGCCGAATGGAATTTAATAATGTAAACTCGGCTTACAACTGTGTAAGAATTGAACGAAATGAAACTTTTATTGAAGCTTGGAAAACCGGAAATACTGGCTTCCCGCTTATTGATGCTTGCATGCGTTCGGTAATTGCAACTGGTTATTTAAACTTTAGAATGCGTGCTATGTTGGTTAGTTTTTTAACACATAATTTATGGCAAGATTGGCGCACAGGAGCCCACCATTTAGCAAAACAATTTTTAGATTTTGAACCAGGTATTCACTATCCTCAGTTTCAAATGCAAGCTGCTACAATGGGCGTGCATACTATTAGAACTTACAACCCAATAAAACAATCTTACGACCATGACGAAAATGGTGAATTTATTATACAATGGATTCCAGAATTAGCACAAGTAGCTAAAGCATTTATTCACGAACCTTGGTTAATGAGTTTAAATGAGCAGCAAGCTTGTAATTGTATTATAGGAAAAGATTATTCAGCCCCAATTGTTGATTTAAAAACAAGTACAAAAATAGCCAGTGATTATTTATGGGCATTAAAAAAATCGTATGCATCAAAGGTTGAAATAAATGAAATTTTAAATAAACTTTCGCACCGAAATTCAGAAGCTGAAGTAAAACTTGGAGCAGGTGTGATTGATAGAGAGTCGACTTTTAAACGAAAAAAGAAAACAGTAAGAAAAGTAACTAAACCTACTACTAAACAAGTTAAAATGAACTTGTAATTAATTGAATTTGTTTTATTTTTGAATAAATAATTTTTAATATTTATGGAAGTAAATGAGCCAGACTTAGCATATAATAATTACACTTATGCTGATTACTTGAAATGGAACATGGATGAAATGGTTGAAATTATTAATGGAAGAGTATATAAACTAAGTGCGCCAAAAAGAGTACATCAAACTATTTCAATAAGAATTAGTAGTAAAATATTTAATCTTTTAGAAGGGCAAAAATGTAAAGTTTATTCTGCACCTTTTGATGTAAGATTACCAATAAAATCAAGAAAAAACGAAGATATATTTACAGTAGTTCAGCCCGATATTTGTGTAATTTGCGACCCAACCAAACTAGATGATGCAGGCTGTATTGGGGCTCCCGACTTAATTATTGAAATTTTATCGAAAGGAAATAATAAAAAGGAACTTCAAAATAAATACGAAGTTTACGAAGAGTTTGGCGTGAAAGAATATTGGATAGTGGCACCAGAAAGTCAATTCATGCAAGTTAATACCTTGGTAAATGGAAAATACCAACCTTCTAAACTACTTACACTTGGCGATGAAATTATTACCCCTATTTTACCCGGTTTTGCTTTAAATTTAGATGCGGTTTTTGCTAATTTAGATTAGTTACAACCAATTTTACCTCACTATTATCACTACAATTTTCTAAAAGTACTGTATTGGTTTTATTAAAAATAGGATGCAAAAATTGAGGAGCTATTTGAACCAATGGCGCTAAAGTAAACCTGCGAACATGCAAATATGGATGAGGAACTTTTAGGTTTTCAGTATCAATTATTTCATTGTTAAAATACAAAATATCCAAATCAATTATCCGAGCTTCCCATTTTTGATTGCGTACTCTGCCCATTTGGGTTTCTATTTGCAAAAGGATTTGTAATAAATCTTTAGCCAATAATTCAGTATTAACCTCAATTACTTGGTTGTAAAAATTATCTTGATTGGTATTGCCCCAAGCAGCAGTTTCGTATATGCTCGATTGTTTTGTTAATATACAATGACTAACCTTTATGAGTTCAGTTGCCTTTTTTAAATTAGCCCTTTTATCTCCTAAATTGGTTCCTAATAAAATAAAAGCTTGGTTCATAGTTACTATTTAAAGATTTTTTGATTTTCGATTTGGAGATTGAAAGGTTACAATGATAAGAAGGTTACAAGGTTTGAAAGATTACAAGGTTAATGTTCTCAGCACTCATTTTTCTCAATTCTCATCTCTCAAATCTCATCTCTCATCTCTCAAATCTCATCTCCCATTTCACAACTCTCATATCTCATATCTCATTTCTCATCTCTCATATCACATTTCACAAACCACAATTCTCCTAAATCAACTCTAACAAAACAACACACTCCACATGATGCGTATGCGGAAACATATCTACCGCTTGTACTTTGGTTACTTTATAAACTTCTTGCATCATTGCAATATCGCGCGCTTGGCTTGCTGGATTGCAACTTACATACACAATTTTTGGTGCTCGTAACTGCAACATTTTTTCAATCACTTCAGGATGCATTCCTGCACGCGGTGGGTCAGTAATAATTACATCAGGTTTGCCATGCTTTGCAATCAAATCATCGTTCAACACATCTTTCATATCGCCTGCATAAAAGTGCGTATTGTTTATTTGATTGATGGCTGAGTTTTCTTTTGCATCAATAATTGCTTGCTCCACATACTCAATACCAACTACTGTTAGCGCTTGTTTAGCTACAAAATTGGCTATTGAACCCACGCCAGTATACAAATCGTAAACGGTTTCATGGCTTTGGATATTGGCCATTTTGCGCGCTTCGTTGTATAAATTAAATGTTTGCTCAGTATTGGTTTGAAAAAACGATTTGGGTTGGATTTTAAATCTTAAATCTTCCAATTGCTCTAGCATGTATGATTTTCCAGCATAAAAATGCACATCTAAATCGTGAATGGTATCGTTCATTTTATCGTTTACCACATAAAGCAATGAAGTTATTTGAGGGAAAGTATTTTTTAAATATTCCATCAAAATATTGATTTTTTCTTCATCGTTTTGTTTAAAAACTACTATCAACATCCACTCATTTAAGCTGGTATTACGCAAAATCATATTGCGCATAAAACCTTCTTGGCTGCGGGCGTTAAAGAAATCAAATCCTTGGTTTACACAAAATTCTTTAATGGTATTGCGTATCTGATTGTGGAAATCATCCATCAAATAACATTTCTGAACATCTAATATTTTATCAAATTTCCCCGGAATATGAAAACCTAAACCTTTATGTTCTGCTTCAGTTAATTCATCTTTATTGTCTAGCGTTTCTAACCATTTTTTATCGGTAAAAGTAAACTCTAACTTGTTTCTGTAAAACTGTGTTTGTGCCGAACCAATTATATTTTCAGGAGTTGGAAAAGGAAATTTACCAATGCGTTCAAAAGCATCAACAACTTGCTGTTGTTTATATTTTAACTGAATTGGGTAACTCATGTGCTGCCATTTGCAACCACCACAAGTTCCAAAATGAGCGCAAAAAGGTGCTATGCGTTCCTCTGATGGTGTTACAATTTTATGAATACGCGCAAAACAAAAACTTTTCTTTTTATTGTGAACGTATAAATCAACTATATCGCCCGGCACAGCAAAATCAACAAAAATTACTTGTCCTTCGTGCTTTGCAATGGCTTTTCCTTCGCTACCAGCACTGATTATTTCAATATTTTCTAAAACGTATGGTTTAAATTTTCTCTTGCTCAATGTTGTATTTTTTAGCCACAGATTTCACAGATTACACAGAAAAGTAAATAGGTGGTGGTATTTATAACCGCAAATAACAGTTTTTTAAAGGTAATTATAACAAAAAAAGTTCAACTAGATGAATGATTGAACTTTTTTGAAGGTTGGTTAGGATACCAACCTTGGACAAGATTTTCTAAATAATATTTTCTTTTTTTAATCTAAACTTTAGTTTGTATTCAATATAAAAAAACATGCTTAACACACCACTTGCTAAAATAAAATAATAATATCTAACATATTCCGTTTGTAGCCAATTGCCAATTATTGAAACTATAAATAATAATATAGCAGTTATGAGTATAAAATTGGCAGCTAACTTATTTGCATAAATCCAATTTTGTAATGAACTCATTGATTGAAAAGTTCTGTAACAAAAATATTTATTAATTTCTTTTGATGGATATTTTTTTATTAAAAAGGCAAGAATCAAAAGAATAATAGAAGCATAAAATGGTTTATCCATAATAATTTTTAACAAATATATTTTATTAAATATCAAATACAAAAAAGTTCAACCAATAAATGATTGAACTTTTAAACTAAGTACTTAGTACTAAAAACTATTTTCTAACTCGCTTTAAAAGCTTTTGCCGCTTCAATAATTTTAGGCATAATTTCAAAAGCATCGCCAACTATTCCATAATCGGCTGCTTTAAAGAAAGGTGCTTCCGCATCTTTATTAATTGCTACAATAACTTTACTAGAACTAACTCCAGCTAAATGCTGTATAGCACCTGAAATACCAATAGCAATATATAAATTTGGTTTAATGGTAATTCCAGTTTGACCAACATGCTCGCTATGTGGTCTCCAATGCATATCGCTTACAGGTTTGCTACAAGCAGTTGCCGCACCTAAAGCATTGGCTAAATCTTCTACTAAATGCCAGTTTTCAGGACCTTTTAAACCACGTCCACCACTGATTACTATTTCTGCTTCTGTTAATGGAATTTTACCTGTTACTCTGTTTATTTCAACTGATTTTGTTGTAAAATCAGTATCAGCTAAGCCTGCTTCAGCATTCACAATATTTACAGCTTGCGCATTTTCCAAAGTATTAAAAGTATTTGGAGTAATAGCCAACACTTTTATAGCTGTAGTTAAATTTACATCAGCAAATGCTTTACCCGAAAACACTCCTCTACGAACCACAAAACCTTCAGTAGTATTTGGCATTGTAATTACCCCACTTGCAATTCCAGCTTTTAAACGAGCGGCAACACGAGGCGCAACTGATTTACCAGAATAAGTGTTTGAAATAACTACTATGCTTGAACCTTCGGCTGTTGCGGAGTTGCAAATAACTTTTGCATAAGTTTCAGCATTGAATCCATTCAGATTATCATGTTTCACACTTACTATTTTTTTAGCACCATATTGTGCCAATTCTGCTAATTTATCATCTGCAACATTACCCGGCACTACTGCGGTTACTGTTCCATTATGTGCTTGTGCAATTTGGCTAGCATAACTTACAGCCTCAAAAGCCGATTTTTTAAAGCTACCATCAATTTGTTCTGCAAATACTATTATATTCATATTTTTGTAAGGCCTCTGGCAGCTTGCAGCTAGCCTCTGGCAATTTTTTGTTAATTGTTAAACTTATAAATTATTTTTTGCCAGCTGCCAGAGGCTAGTTGCCAGCAGCCCTTTTTAAATAATCTTCGCTTCGTTGTGTAAAATGCCAATTAAAGTTCCAGCATCTTCAACCGAAATTAATTTTACTGAACCTTTTGGTGCTGGTAATTCAAAACCAACTGCTGAGCTTGTTAATTCAGAAGCTGTTGGTTCAACCACTTTTAAAGGTTTGGTTCTTGCAGCCATAATACCACGCATATTTGGAATTCTTGGTTCTGTTAATTCTTTCTGTGCACTAACTACCAAAGGTAAATTAGCAGATACTTTTTCTCTTCCACCATCAATATCGCGTTCCATGGTAGCTGTAGTTCCATCTATTTCAATGCTTGTAATAACATTTACCGAAGGTAAACCCAACATTTCTGCCAATAAACCACAAACTTGTCCGCCATTGTAATCAATACTTTCGCGTCCTGTAAATATTAAATCGAAATTTTCAGCTTTGGCATAAGTTGCAATTTGTTCTGCAACAAAATATGCATCGGTTGGAATAGCATTAATGCGCACTGCATCAGTTGCTCCAATGGCTAATGCTTTTCTAATACTTGCTTCAGTATCGGCCAAACCAACAGTTATAGTAGTTACTGTTCCTCCTAATTTTTCGGTTAATTCCAAACCACGCGTTAACGATAATTCATCATAAGGATTAATTATAAACTGAACACCTGCTGTATTAAATTGTGTATTGTTTTCAGTAAAAGTTATTTTTGTTGTGGTGTCTGGCACGTTGCTAACACAAACCAATATTTTCATATAATGATAATTTTGTTGATATAAAGAGCAGCAAAATTATCTAAAAAATGTTTTTAGCCTAATGCAAAATAATAGATTAATAAAACTACATGAAATGCTTGAAGAAACGCCTAACGATATTTTTTTAAATTATGCTTTGGCAATGGAATATAAGGGACTTAGCCAATTTAATAAAACTATTGAACAGTTAAACAAAGTACTTCTCCTTGATGAAAATCATGTACCTACTTTATACCAATTAGGGGTTTTGTGGAATGAAAGCAACGAAAATGAGAAAGCCATTTTATATTTAGAAAAAGGATATGAAATAGCTAAGAAACAAAAAAACAATAAAACAGCGAATGAATTTAAGGCTTTAATTGACGAAATATTATACTAAATGGCTTTAATAAAATTTTACCAAACAGAATTTCTAGAAGCAGGTTGTGATGAAGCCGGAAGAGGTTGCTTAGCAGGACCTGTGTTTGCTGCTGCTGTAATTTTAGATAAAAACAAACGTATTAAATATTTAGATGATTCGAAAAAATTAACTCATAAACAGCGAGAAGAATTGCGTTTTGAAATTGAAGAAAAAGCATTGGCTTGGGCAGTGGCAAGTTTTACCAATGAACAAATAGATGAGATGAATATTTTAAAAGCATCATTTTTAAGTATGCACAAAGCCATTGACAACTTAATAATTAAACCAAAGCATCTTATTATTGATGGAAACAGGTTTATTTCATACCCAAACATAACACATACTTGTATAATAAAAGGCGATGCAAAGTTTCAAAGCATAGCAGCTGCTTCTATTTTAGCCAAAACACATAGAGATGAATTAATGCTAAAATACCACGAAGAATTCCCTAATTATGCTTGGAATGAAAACAAAGGTTATGGTACTTTAAAACATAGAGCTGCCATTGAAAAATATGGCATTACACCTTATCACAGAAAAACATTTAGATTATTGAAGGAGCAATTGGAATTGTTTTAAACAAAAAAAAACCTTGAAATAAATTTCAAGGTTTTTTATTAAATATTTTAAATTAATTATTGAACATCTACTTCAACAGCATTTAATATGTCTGTTCTATCTTTAGTTATAAAAACTACAACACTTAAATCATCAATTACAACTGCTCCACCGCCATCAGCTGTAGTTCCATTATAATCAGCAGGTACAGTATAAGTAAAAGTTTTTGAAATTTTAGCTCCTTCTACTTTTTCTTCTGTAATAGTTTGACCCCACTGACCTGTAATAAAATGTCTTAAAACATGGTTTTGTTCGTAAGGATTAGTAGTTGCACCAGATTGCTTAGACATTAATTTGTCTTGCATTAAGGCAACATTTACATTATTAACACCAGTTTGGCTTGCTGAATAATACATATCAACTTTTACAGTTAATTCTCTTGTAGCTGCATTAAAAGTAGCTTTAGCACCAACATTAACAGGAGCAAACATTGCATTTACATTTGCAGCTGCTGTAGCCCAATCACCTCTACTCATTGCTCTACCACCAGTTTGTTGAGGAGTAGCTCCTACATCTGCTGCTAATAATCTATTAATAGTTCCAGCAGGATAACCAGCAACATTAGATTGATTAACTAAAGCAGTTCCAAAAGGAGTTGTAAAATTAGCCCAACCTGCAGCAGGTGTAGCATAACTTCCAGCATGAACCGCCATAATAATAAATTTGTCTTTTCCTAAAAGGTCTTGAGCTGCTTTAGCTCTTACATGTCCATCAGGGCAATATCCACATCTAACTCCTGTAAAATCTTCTAATACAGCTGTTCTATTTCCCATTGTAGTCGAAGCTAAAAAAACTTCAGGTGTAGTGGTGCTAGCTTTAGTTTCTTCTTTAGAACAGCTAGCTAAAAATAATGAACTTGCTGTTAAAGCAATCATTGATAAATGTAAAAATTTGTTTTTCATTGTGTTTTTATTGTTTTTTAATTATTGTTTTAAAAATTGAAATGCATATTTATGTTAAAATTATTATAAAAACAAAAAAATATTGTAATTTTTTTAATTATTGAATAAATGCATACTGTAAAATATTTGCACCCATTTTTAAAGCTTGTTGCCTTACCGTTTCTGGGTCGTTATATATGTCTTGGTCTTCCCAGCCATTCCCCAAATCGCACTCGTAGGTATAAAAACAAACTAACCTGCCTTTGTAAACCAAGCCAAAGCCTTGTGGTTGCTTGCCTTCGTGTTCGTGCACTTTGGGTAATCCTTTGTTAAAATCGAATTTTTGATGATAAATTGGATGACTCCAAGGCAATTCAACAAACTCTAATTCTGGAAAAACTTTTTTCATTTCTCGTCTAAAAAACAAGTTCAATCCATAATTATCATCGGCATGTAAAAAGCCACCTGCCATTAAGTAATTTCTTAAATTTTCAGTTTCTTGTTTGTTCAATACAATGTTGCCATGTCCGGTTAAATGTATAAATGGATAGTTATAAATATCTTTACTCCCCACCTCAATAATATCTTCTTCGGGCATTAAACCCATTTTTAAATTATCGTTACAAAACTTTATTAAATTAGGTAATGATGTTTTATTGGCATACCAATCTCCACCCCCACTGTATTTAAGTTTAGCTATTTTTATACTTGGTTTTTGTATAAATGAATAAATACCAAAAAGTACAAAAAATATTAATGTTAGCTTTATTTTATTTTTAATCATGTTGTTAAAATAATTGGTCGAAAATACAAAATTATAATTTACCTCTTGGATGAAAATTTGTTATAACTTCATGCAAATAATCTTTGCTAATATGGGTGTAAATTTCGGTAGTGGTTATGCTTTCGTGCCCTAGCATTTGTTGTACTGAGCGCAAATCGGCACCAGCCTCTACCAAACTGGTAGCAAACGAATGGCGCAAGGTATGCGGACTAATGTTTTTTTTGATACCTGCTTTAAGTGCCATTTCTTTTATAACTAAAAAAATATAAACCCTACTTAATTTTTTTCCTCTTCGGTTTAAGAATATAATATCGCTACAATCTTTTTCTATTTTAAGTTTGTTTCTAATACTATTTACATAAATATTAATTTCCTTTATTGCCCTTTCTGAAATAGGGACTAAACGTTCTTTATTGCCTTTACCAACTACTCTAATAAATTCATCTTTTTCGTAAATATCGGTTATTTTTAAATTGATAACTTCGCTTACCCTTAAACCGCAACTAAACATTGTTTCAATAATGGCATGGTTTCGAGTTGCTTCATCTTTACTTAAATCGAGCGTGGCAAGCATTAAATCAATTTCTGTAACATCTAAAGTATCGGGTATTTTACGCGTTACTCTTGGACTTTCTAATAGTTCAATCGGGTTGATTGTAATGATATCTTCCATTAATAAATAATGGTAAAATGCTTTTAAGCCACTAATTATTCGTGCTTGACTGGTATTGTTTATGCCTAATTCATTTATAAATTTTAAAAAATCTCTAAAAATATGAATAGTAAGTTCATTGGGTTGTTTTTCAATTTCTTTTATACTTAAAAATTGACACAGTTTTTCTACATCTCTAACATAAGCTTCAATGCTATTGCCTGCCAGCGATTTTTCTAATAGCAAGTATGCTTTAAACCCATTTATGTAAGAATGCCACACGTTTGAAATTATGAATGTTGAATGTTGGATGTTGAATTATGGATGTTGAATTATGAATGTTGAATTATGAATGTTGAATTATGAATGTTGAATTATG
>JBAXCN010000074.1:0-14463 GCA_037141455.1 Bacteroidota bacterium | reverse complement strand
TATTGTTGGATTGTTATATTGTTGGATTGTTATATTGTTGGATTGTTATATTGTTAAATTGTTAAATTGTTGGAATGTTGGATTGTTGAATAAATAGTTTGGCAATGTTATAAATCATTATTACTACATTCATTATTCATTGCCGTTTACTTAAAGAAATTCGACCCTTTCAGGGTCGCAAATTCTGTGCTCTATTCTACCCCGAATTTCATTCGGGGCTATCAATATTCAATCCTTTCAGGATTGCCTGATTATCGAAAACCCCAAAGGGGTTTAATTTAAATAGCCCCAAATGAAATTCGGGGTTATGGTATAAAGTAATAATTTCAACTACAAGGTAGTTGAACATAAAACATATTAAATAAACGACATTAATTCATAATTTCTTATCCATCATTCGATATTATTTTACAATAAATAAAAATGCCTCCAGATTACTGAAAGCATTTAATTTTTATTCGAATTTCGAATTTTATTTTTCGAATTTTATTTTAAAATTTACTACGCCAATCCAACATGCCACCTAACAGGTTTCTTACATTAGTAAAACCTGCATCTTCTAAAAACATTTTGGCATTATTGCTTCTTGCACCACTGCGGCAATGCACTATTATTTCTTGGTCTTTAAGGTTTTCTAACTCAGTAATTCTGTTCGGTAATTCGCCTAAAGGAATTAAGGTAGCACCAATATTAAATTCTTCATATTCGTGCGGTTCACGCACGTCAAAAATGATTAATTTTTCAGAAGCATCCATTCGCTGCTTCAATTCATCTGTAGTAATATCACTCATATTTTATTCTATTATTATTTTTTTAGTGGTTTTATTTCCAGTTATTTCATCTATTACTTGAATCAAATAAATACCTGTTTTTAATTCGGGTAAATAAACAGTATTTATTTTATTTTCAATATTTGTTTGCAAAATTTGTTTTCCCATTAAATCGTACAAAATAACATTGCATAAATTATTACAATTTGTTTCAATATTTAATTCTCTTTTAGCTGGATTTGGGAATACATTAAATGTAAATAAATCTTTTGTTTTTGGATTGATAATAGAAGTTGGTACATCAACAATTTGACCTAATAAAGGACGAATCATTAAAGCACCCGGAATTTCAGTTGGTAACCAAAATCCATCAGATTTATAAAACATATTTGGGTTTAATATTTTCTGGTTTTTATCGTAATAGTTTTCGTCTAAACCAACATTTAATACAAATTGCCCTACTTGTTGCCAACCAACATAGAACTTTTTAGGAACTACAATTGCACTATCGAAAATTATGGTTGAAAAACCATTTATTGTATTGGTGTAAGTGGGCGATAAATTGTTTTTTCTGTAAATAACTCTATCTAGTGTAGCATTTTGGCCAATTGGTGTTATGTAATCCCAAACCATAAAATCGAACTTGCGGGTACTTACATTGTACTCCGATTGATTAAAAAATATTTGAACACCATAAATGGTATCCACTTTTTCTAAATCGAAAGCCAAAGCCAACGAAGCATTGGTTTTTAATTTAAAGCCATATCCTGCTTCTGCTGAACCATCATCGTAAGCAAAATAATTACTAAAAGTGGTAGTAGTTACAATAGAATCATTGCTTGGAACATCATCGTTATTGGCAAAGCCATTGTTACTTACCTTTACAGTATTGGTAAATTTTTTAACTAAATTGGTAGTACTTGAATTTAAATTAGTAGCATTGGTACTTACCAATTGCGTTACTCCGGTAAAAGGAACACTCCCTATAACTTTAGCATCTTTAAAAACTAAACTTTTGTTTTCGTCTCTTAGTTCTCTTGTATAATCAACCGAAAAATTTCTTTTATCGTTATTAAATATTTTATAAAAAACCGAGTCAGTAGTATATTCTTTTTTATTTAATTCAAAATGTTTCCAAGGCATACTCCTGTATTTTCTAAGAATAGAAGTAGGTGTTGATGAAATGGCAATATCATTATTAAAAGTATCATTTCTATTTCTTCCTGCATCAAATTCAATGTAATCAATATGCCACTGACTTACGTTTCCACTTAAACTACCAATGTTTTTAAATCTAAATTGAAAATCATCATGCAAATATTTTTTAGGTATTGCAATTAATACCCTAGTAAAAGTGTCGTAAGGCAAAGTATCTAATGCCGATTTTTGCCAAACAATATCAAATGAATCACGGTCGTTGGGTGTTGATCTAAACTCTAAGTATAATGAATCGGTGGGTTGAATTTGGCCTGTAGTACCTTGTAAATGATATTGGTAATAAAAACTTAAATAAATGGAATCGGCCAATGTATTTGTTGCCAAATTAAAGCCTCTACTTGTTAAAATATCGGCTACTGTTTTAATAGGTTGTGTACTGTAAGCGTTACCGTTTTCATCTAATCCATCAAAAGTGGCAACGTTTAAACTTGGCTGATTTACTGGGAAATTATTATTGATAAATACTTTTTTATCTTGCCATAAATTAGGGTTTGGATAAAACCCTAAAGTACTTGAAAAATCATCGAACAATGGCATATTAATTTTCTCGGTAATTTTTATTGCACCTACTGCAAAACTTAAGTTGTTTGTATTTAAATATGTTCCTTTATTAATGAATCTAACCATAAAAAAGGAATGGAAAAACCTTCCATTTATTAAGTTAACATTTATCTTTTTGTAAACAGTATCAAACTTATTGGTAGCCCATAAACGTTGCCATCTTCCTTGGTTATCTAATCCTTCTAAGTATAATGAATCGTTTGTTTTGGTTTGTGCAAAACACCTAATCCAAAAACTTAATACATGCTGATTACTAGTATTTAATTTCGAAAAATCAATTGGATTTAAAATCAAAGTATCTGCATTTCCATAAATCCCATTATTATTAAAATAACTTGAATCTTTTACTTCGGTTAACGAATTGAAAATAACAGTATTTCCCCATTTAAAAAAATCAGAATCATTTGGTGAAACCGATGTTGTAAATCCACTCCAGTTATTTGTTAAAGGTAGTTTTGTTAATGGGTTAAATTGTCTAAATGATTCAAAAAAAGGCAAACTATTTTTGTAAGAAACCACCAATTGGTGAACTTTAAATACTTCAGACTTTATGGTATCAGTATTACAATAACTTGCAAATCTAAATTGTAAAATATTACTTTTAAAATCATTTACAAAATCAATATTTAATAGTACATCTTTGTTGTTTTCAGGGTTGCTAGTCGATTTCCATAAAGTACTCCAAGCACCATTGTTACCTTTTACTTGAAATAGTAAAGAATCGTTTAAAATCCAATCAATACCTGTTGAGTAATTAATTAAAATAAAAGCATTTACACCCGCATTTAAAGTATTAAATTGTTTTGTGGTTAATACATCGGCTTGCGTAAAACCATTATTGTATAAAACTTCGTTATTATTTTTCGAGTCGAAAATGGCATTTAAGTTATTTACTTTTACAAACTGATCACCCCATTTTAAAGCATCGGGTTTAGTTGATTTTGTATTGGTAAAATATTCGTTAAAAGGAATGGTTAAATTACCTGATTTATTTAAACTAATTGGTTCATTAGTAGGATTGGTTTTATTTAAATTGTTTAAAAAAATATTGTTATTTATAGGTACTTTCACCTCTTGTGCATTCAACTTCAAAATAAAAAAAACAATGGCAGCTAGTATATAAAATCTCATTTTGAATTAATTTAAAAATAGGTATAAGTTGAAAATATAACTGTTTAACGATGTTTTAGTATTTTTATTTAGTTAGCTAAAAACAAGTCAACTTCTTGGCCACTTTTTATTTTCACACCTTCTTGATATGAAGGCGATTGTCGTTTAATAACAGCATTTAATGAATCAACTTTACCTTCGTAAACAACACTTCCCACTTGCAATAAATTGCTTTCCAACACCCCACGGGCTTCGTTTAAAGTTAAATTTGTTAAATCTGGAATATCCACTTCAGTGCTACCCATTCCATCACCTACAATTAAGTCAATGCTGGCACCTTTAGGTATTTTGATGTTTGGTTGAATACTTTGGTTCTTGTATAACTGATCCAAAACAGCACCAGCCGCAATATCGGGTTTGTAAATTACGGTTCCTAGTTTTAAACCCGAACTATTTAAAACTGTTTCAGCAAAACGCAATGAATTATTAATTAAATTGGGCATTAAAACACCAACCGATGAATTAGAATTAAGTGTAATATATATAAATCGCCCTTCTTTTACTTTGGTATTTGGCAATGGATTTTGTTCTATTACGCTACCTTTAGGCATACTGTCAATAAAGGCGGTATCGGTTATTATGTATCTTAGTTTTTTTTGTTCTAGTATTTGTTGAACTTCTTCAAAGCCTAGTCCTTTTAAATTAGGTAAAGTTAACGATTCGCCATGCCTTGTGTATGAACTCAACATTAAAGAACCTAACCAACTAATTAGGTATAATATTACTAAAATAATTAATGTGTTTAAGGCTAAAGTTTTTATTAATCTCATTTAAAAATTGTACTATTATAACTACCTTTTTAAGTCTGTTCTTTTTTTACAATACTAATAAAAAAAAGGAAATGATAGATTTAATTTTTTTTAACAATTTGTATTAAACAAAATTGTTACTTTCCGTCAATAATCATTGGGTTATTGCCTTTACCTAAAACTATTATTTTAGCATTTGATGATTTTGCCAATTCTAAATTTGCTTTTATACTTTCATACTGCAATTGCTTATCGCTTAATCCAGTTGAAATGATTCGTTGATAATCAGCAATACCTTGTGCTTCCACCCTTTTACGTTCGGCTTCTTGCTTTTCTTTTTGCAATACAAATTGCATTTTTTGTGCATCTTGTTCTGCATTTATTTTCGATTCAATACTGGCCTTAACAGAAGTTGGTAAAGTAATATTGCGTACCAAAAGTTGCTCTAAAATTAATCCACGGCTTTTAAAATCTTTTTCTATGCTGTTAAAAATACGCATTTGAAAAGTGTCACGTTTACTGCTATACAAAGCTACCGCATCGTAATAAACTGCATTGTCGCGTATTTTGGTTCTAGTTAATGGCCTAACTATTTTGTCGTTATAATCGTTTCCTGTTTCTTTTAATAAACGTGGTGCTTCCGATGGAACAACTCGGTACAAAACAGTTAAATCAATAGTAACCTCCAATCCATCAGCAGTTAATACTCTTATGGCATCATCTCCTGCTTTTTGGCCTTCATCGTGAATCCCACTCATGGTGTAGTTTTGGGTTTTTATATCAATCGTTTTAACTTCCACTAATGGATTTATAAAGTTTAAACCACTTAGTAAAATATCGTCTTCAATTTTACCAAACAACGATTTAACACCAATTTGACCAGCATCAATTTGTTTTAAACACGAATTTAATATACCCACTAAAATAAAAACTAACCCAACTATTTTAATGGGTTTACTAAATTTAGCATTAATGTTATTTGGATTAAAAACAAATGTTGCTATTGCAATAAAAATAAGTCCTAGGAAAATGAGTACCATGTTTTTTTGAATTATGAATGTTGAATTTTGAATGTTGAATGTTGAATTATGAATGTTGAATTATGAATTTTTAAATCTTCTAATTTTATAATCAATAAATTTTACTATTCAAGATTACGACATTATAATGAATTTGTAAACAAATATTTATAAATGGCTAAACGAATGTTTTAATAAGGTGGATTTATTGATGAATTTTTTAAATATTATTTTAAGCTTAATATGGATTATTTTTATAGATGTAATAAATTATATTTTTTCGTATAACAAATGCAAATAATAGCAAGTGCGTTTTGCTAAAATGTTTCGGATAACTCATTTAAAATTAAGTATTTCTATAATTTGTATTGCAATTACGATAGTTAAAATGAATGCAAACGATAAAATCACATATCCAGAAATTTTTGTCCAAAAAACCCTGATGTTATAAGATTCAATAGTTTTGAAGTTATAAAACTTCTTAACTGTTTCTTTCGTTTTAAATGCAGCATTATATCCAAAATAGTATAAAAATATAGAAGTAAACATTAAAGTGATTATCGATTCAATCATAAAGTATTTATCTGTTAAAAAATTGAATATTCTTACGTATAATAACAACATCAATTCACTATACCACTAATTCAGATTTCGTTTTTACTATCATTATTATTAAGCAAATATATTAAAAGGCATTTGTTTTTTCGCATAACAAATGCTAATTATATTAAGTGCGGTTTGCAAAACCGCACCGGCTGTCAATTCTTATAATTTTGAAGTAATAGATGACTCATTTGTAAATAATCATTCAAAAAATTTCAATGATATATTCTTTAATTCAATTAATAGCTTGGGATTTATTAAAGTGTTTTAAAAATTTTTAATGAATATATTATAGATAATTATTTGTTTAAAAATTACATTTCAATTGGCCAAGTAAAATAAAAGGTAGTACCCTCTCCAAGTTTGCTTGTAATCCATATTTTACCGCCTTCTTCTTCTACAAATTTTTTAACAATTGATAAGCCAATTCCTACTGTTTCTATGCTATCTCTTGAATTTAATGTTCTAAAAATTTCAAAAATGGTTTCATGAAATTCTTCTGCTATTCCAGGTCCATTATCTGTAATACTTATTTCAATTTCATGCTCTTTTTTAACAGCCTGTATGGTAAGTTTAGGGAAATCTTGGTTATTAAATTTAACGGCATTATTTATTAAATTAAAAAGAATTTGTTCTAATTTAATTTTTTCAGTTCTAAATGTTAAATCATCTACATTAATTAAAATTGAAACTTTAGGTGCAATATTATTTAATACAATTGTTTCTTTAATCAATTCATTTAATTCAACTTCAACCTCTTCGTATTTTATTTTGTTTGCATTTGAATATTCTAAAACACCATCAATTAAAGCTTCCATTCTACTCACCCTGCCTTTTAACAGGGTTAAATGGTTTTGAATATCTGATGAAAAAACCCCTTCAAAATCTTCTTCTATCCAAATAGATAAGTTTCTAATGGCTCTTAATGGCGATTTTAAATCGTGAGAAACTATGAAGCTAAATCTATTTAACTCATCGTTTTTCTTTTTTAATTCGGCTGTATATTGCAGTAATTGGCTAGTTCTTACATCAACAATATCTTCTAATTCAGTATTTAAATTTAATAATTCTAGGTTTTTATTATAAAGCTCTAACGACTTTTCTTCAATAATTGCTTCTGCTTGTTTTCTTGCTTTTCTTTCGCGTTCGTTTAATCGTTTCAACAAATCATTATTTTGTTGTAAAACTTCTAAATCTTTCAGTAAATCAATATTGTTATCAATTAAATTCAAATCTATTTCTTTTCTAAAATGAACATTACTTTTGAACCATTTTCATTAATTAATTTTTTGTTTAATGAAGTATTCTCGAACTCATTAAAATGTTTTAAACAGCCAATTATTAAACCTTCAGCAAAATCATACAATTTTCTTTCAGATGAATAAATCATTTCTAATTTAGTGTTGGTGTGTGTAACCATTTCAAACTTGGGTAATTCAGCATCAGGATATAGCTTTAAAACTTCTACATGAATATAGTTTTCTATTTGCGATAAAAAATCGAAGGTATTATTAACATTACTGAAAAATTTAGCATAACCAACAGCAAACCTGCTAAACAAATACTCGCCATAAACTTTTAATAAAACAGAAACTTCTATACCCGAATTTTTACTTAAATTGGCTACTAACGAAAACATTTCAGTTGGCTGATAAGTTCCTACTGCGGTATAAACTCCTTGAGAAGGCAAATCAGATTCATTGATAATTTTATCTGCCATATCTAACCCAAAACGATCTTCGACCATTTCTAAGAATTCAGTAAAAACCATTCCTTTCATAAGTGTACTTTTTTTTTAAACAAATATATTAATTTTTTATAAAAATAAAAAAAGGAGAAAAACTGTCCCTATTATTTTATAGAATTCCTTCTATTAAATCTTCAATTTTAATTCCTTCGGCTTCGGCCCTATAATTTTTAATAATTCTGTGTCTTAAAACATCTTTTGCTATTGCTTTTACATTTTCAATATCGGGCGAATATTTTCCATGTATCAATGCATGTGCTTTGGCTCCAATTATTAAAAACTGACCAGCTCTTGGACCTGCACCAAAATCAACATATTTTTTTATTTCGTCAGTTGCAAACTCGCTTTGTGGACGGGTTTTACTTACTAATTTCACTGCGTAATCTATTACATTATCGGCAACAGGAGCTTTTCTTACTAGCTCTTGAAAAGCCAATATTTCGGTAGAATGAATAATTTTACTTAACTCCACTTTTTTATTGCTTGTAGTTGCTTTTACAATCTCTACTTCATCTGCAAAACTAGGATAGTCTAATAAAATATTGAACATAAAACGATCTAATTGTGCTTCGGGTAATGAATAGGTTCCTTCTTGCTCAATAGGATTTTGGGTTGCTAATACAAAAAATGGATTTGGTAAAACATGTAATTGGCCATTAATAGTAACGGCTTTTTCCTGCATGGCTTCTAACAAGGCAGCTTGTGTTTTTGGTGGCGTTCTGTTTATTTCATCGGCCAAAATTATGTTTGAAAAAATTGGGCCTTTTAAAAATTGAAACTCTCTTTTTTCGTTCAATATTTCAGTACCAGTAATATCACTTGGCATCAAATCGGGAGTAAACTGAATTCGATTAAAGTTTAAATCTAAAACTTCACTTAATGTTTTTACAAGCAATGTTTTTGCCAATCCTGGCAACCCTATCATTAAAGTATGTCCGTTGCTAAATATAGAAATAAGTAACGCTTCAACCACATGGTTTTGCCCTACAATTACTTTGCTAATTTCTTTTTTTAATTCATTAAATTTTTGGTGTAAAGCCTCAGCAGCTTCTACATCATTGTTATATAACATATTTTAAAATATTAACTTTTTATTGATTTTGACTTTGCCAATCATTTAACGATGGACAAGATTTGTACTCGTCAGCAACTTGAACATAAAATTGTTTTCTGTTTTTTTCAATCCAACGAGCCAATGTTTTTTGTTTTTTGTCTTCCTCGGCAGCTAGTTGCATTTTCTGATAATCATCCCTCAAATTGGCTATATGCGGCTTGCTTTCCGATTTTAAATAAAACACTCTCCATACTTTTATTGGTTCACCAGTAGCGCTTTGAATAGTTGTTAACTGCATTTCACTTATTTCGCCTGGCTTTAATCCTTGTACAATTAAAAATACATCTTTAGGTAATTCATCAATTGGAATTTTAGAATTTCCGTTGTTGTTGTCAGCTAAAAAGCCTCCTCTTGCTCCTGTTCTTTTATCGGTACTAAATTTTTTAGCAGCATTTTGAAAAGTTAAAGTATCTATTTTTATTAAGTTAATTATTGAATCTAAAAATAATTTCGATGCTTCAATATCGGCTTTATAAATTTGTGGCCTAATAAGCACGTGCCTTGCATTCACTTCATCGCCTCGTCTTTTTATTGGCTGTATTATGTGGTAGCCAAATTTAGTTTCTATAACTTTCGAAATACTATCCTGAGGAGTTTTGAATGCAGCAGCTTCAAACTCTGGAACCATCATT
Organism: Bacteroidota bacterium; assembly: GCA_037141455.1. Lineage (GTDB taxonomy): Bacteria > Bacteroidota > Bacteroidia > UKL13-3 > UKL13-3 > JAAFJM01. The sequence goes on along the minus strand of JBAXCN010000074.1, from coordinate 4,880 downwards.
CCTCTTCCAAAAAAACCTAATTCCCCTCCTTGTATTGCACTTCCTTTATCATCGCTGTATATTTTAGCAATGGTTCTAAAATTATCGCCATTTATTAAGCGGGTTCTTAACTCATTAATTTTTTGTAAAGCTATTTCTTTAGCCTCTTTTGAAACCTTTGGTTCTATTATAATTTGAGCTATTTCCACTTCAGCACTAAAATAAGGCAAGCTATCTTTGTTTAATGAATTATAATACGTTTTTATGTCAGTTGGAGAAATTTTAATATCCTTTAAAATTTTCTGTTGCATTTCCTGCATTAACAAGCTAGTTCTAATTTTTTCGCGGTAATTTTGTTTTATTTCAGAAATGTTTTTTCCATAAAACTCTTCTAATCCTTTTTCGCCACCAAATTGCCTTGCAAAATATTGAATTCTTTGCTCCAATTCTCCTTCTATTCTTTCCTCGCTCAATGGCAAACTGTCAACTTCGGCTTTGGTAGAAAACAGTTTTTCGGTTAATTTTTGTTTTAAAATATCACATCTAATGGAATCATTTCTTTTTTCCGGATATTCTTTTAAAAATTGTTGGTATTCAAATTCAATTTCTGAATGTAAAATAATTTTATCAGCAAAAACACCAACTATCCCATCAATTGTCTCTCCTGTGCCCGGTTGCGCATAACATATTTTAACTATAAATAGTAATGTTAATAATGAATATATTTTAAAATTGTTTAACACTTGTTTTATTTGATCAATTTTTATTTTTACAAAAGGAATATATAAAGAACTAATATTTAAGCTTATTAATATAAACTTTTAACAGTTTGTTCGTTTACATTTATTACATATTTAGCTCTTAATTCCTTAATCCAATCTTTTTCTAACTGGTTTTGATATTCGCTTGTAACAATTCCTTTTGCATCTTTTAACGTTTTAGTTTCATTTTTTACTACACCGTTTACAAAATAAAATTTGAAGTTGCCATCAATATTAGCTATATCAACAATTCCTTTTTTATCCCAAAGCTTATCAGCAGTAGCGTCTGAGCGTTCGTTCTTAATTTCTTTACCACTGATTGTACCAGCAACTTTTTTATTTAGTTTTGCAAATATTTCAGTTTCTGTTTTGCCTTTATTAAACATTTTAACTGCTTCGGTTTTAGTTTTTTCGTTTAAACAAGTGTATACAGAATAGCTAACTCTGTCTTTCCATTTGTAATTATCTTTATTGGCTTCATAAAATTTGTCTAAACCCAAAGTGTCAATTACTGCTTTGCTCCAAACTTTTTTATCAGTTAAATCAAATAACAAAATACCATCGTTATATTCTTGCATTACATTTTTAAAATCTTCGTATTTGCTTTCTAAAATTGATTCTTCGTAAGATAAACATTTATCGTCAGCCCAATTTCTAAATTGTTTTAAAACTACCATTTGAGTCGAAACTTTTTCTAAAGGCTGTTGGTTTTCTTTTAAATAGGCAGCAAAATCTTTTACGTTAAAACTTTTAGTTCCAATAGTAAATAAATTGTTACTACTTATTTTTTCTTCATCGTAAGTCCAAGTTCCATTTATAAAAGTTGAATCAATTGTGTTAATAAAAGCACTTAAGTTTAAGTTATTTTCATTATAACCATTTTCTTTTTTAACTCTAGCAATTACAGCCGCCTTCGAACTTTCTGAACGGCTATCTTTATTTGTTTTTTGTTTTATAATATCTTCAACATCTTTAAATTCGCCCAACGGTCGCTTGTCAATTAACTTAATAATATGAAAACCAAAGTTTGTTTTAAACGGCTTTGAAACTTCATCTTTCCCTAAATTAAACGCAGTTTCTTTAAACTCTTCAGGGTATCCACTTAAACTAGCAACCCAATTCATTTCACCTTTATTTTTATTACTTGCTTCGTCTTGGCTATATAGTTCAGCTGCCTCCCCAAACGATTTTCCACCCTTAATTAAGTTATAAATTGAATCAATTTTGTTTTGTGCATCAAGTATTTGTTCAGGAGCTGCTTCATATTGATATCTAATCATAATATGTCCTAACTTTACTTCGCCTCTTGCAGTTCTTTTGTCGTTTATTTTTACAATATGAAAACCAAATTGTGTTCTAAAAGGCATTGATATTTCGCCTTTATTGGTTTTATACGATTGATTTTCGAAAGGATAAACCATTTGAAAAACGGTATACCAACCTAATTTACCACCTTGTTTTTTTGCTGAAGGATCTTCAGAGAATTTACTAGCAAGGGTGTCAAAATTTTCACCTTTTAATGCTCTTTTTCTTAAATCAATCAACTTATTGTAAGCAGCCAAAGTATCAGCAGGACTAGCATTTTCGTTACAAAAAAGTAGAATATGACTCCCGTTAATTTCAGTTTTCATTCTCTCGTATGATTCTTTCATTAACGATTCACTCACTTTTTTATCCGTTAAATAAGGGTTAGCCAATTGTTTTCTGTATCCAGCTAATTCAGATTTAAAGTTTGGATTCGTATCTAACTGTAATTCTTTTGCCTCTTTAACTTTTAATTTAAAATTTATATACAAATCCAAATACTCCCTAACATCTTTTTCTGTTAACTTTTCCTTGGTAGTTTTATTTTTATATAGCAATCTTTCAAATTCGTTTTGTAATACTGTTTCGCTTCCAAATGTAAATACTACTGGATTTGGCTTTACAACTACTGTTTCCTTGACTGCTATTTTAGAAGCTATTTTCTTGCTTTTTTGAGCAAATGAATTGTAATTAATTGATGATACTAAAATTGATAAAGTTAATAATGCAATTTTCTTCATGTTCTGATTTTACTGTTAATTTTTTAAGGATTGCAAAAATATAAATTTTAAAGAGCCTTACAAGTTTTAAATAGTATTTAACAAACTCTATTAATCTATTTAGTAGCTATTTACAAAAATTGCAGTTTTAAGACGAATTTTAATTTTATTTGCAGCCCGTGGAAATAGCAATAACCTTACTACTTTTTTGTTTTTTAATACTGCAATTCATACTTTTTTTTTCAATTTTAAATATAGAAAAAGAAAAGAAAACATATTTAACAGAAAGTAATTTGCCTCAAATTTCTATTTTAATAGCTGCAAGAAATGAATCGGAAAATATTATATCATGCTTAAAAGCAATAGAATTAATTGATTATCCTAAAAATAAACTTGAAATTTTAATTGGAAACGACCAATCGACAGATAATACCAATGAACTAATTGAAGAGTTTATTTACAAAAAAGAATATTACAAACTAATTCAAATTAAAGAAAATAAAGGCAATGCAAAAGCTAAAGCCAACGTTTTAGGTCATTTGTTTGATGAATGTAAAGGGGAAATTATTTTTATTACCGATGCTGACATAACTGTAAAACCTAGTTGGATAAAAAGTATTATTCCTCATTTTAATAATAAAAAAGTTGGTATTGTTTCAGGAACAACCATAGTAAATGGAAAAAACTTGTTTGGAAAAATGCAAAGTATTGATTGGCTTTACTTTTCGGGCTTATTGTTTGCATTTAATAATATTGGATTAAAAAGTACTGCAGTTGGCAATAATATGGCAGTTTCAAAAAATGCTTACAATGAAACAGATGGTTACTTTAAATATGAATTCAGCGTAACCGAAGATTTGACTTTATTCAAAGCCATAACTAACAAAGGCTACTCAGCTATAAGTTTATTGAGCCCCCAAAATTTAAATTTTTCAAAAGCACAAACCAATTTTAAATCTTTTCTTCATCAACGTAAAAGATGGTTGATAGGAGCCAATGGACTGAATTTTAAATGGAAATTTATTTTATTTTTGTTTTCATTGTTTTATCCGCTGTTAATATTTTTAAGTTTTTATAGTTTAAAAAATGTTGTTGTAATATGGTTATGTAAAGTTGTTTTACAAAGTGTTTTGGTAATTGTTATTTCAAATAAATTAAAAAATAAATTTAACTTTTTTTACTTATTTTGTTTCGAATTTTATTCCATAGTTAGCATCCTTTTAATTTCAATATTTTATTTAATTCCAATAAAAATGGAATGGAAAAACAGAAAATTTTAAATGATATCAATAAAAAAAATTACTTTTAACGTATTTCAAGAAAATACATATGTTTTATTCGATGAAACCAAAGAAGCAATTATAATTGATCCCGGTTGTCAAAATAGTAACGAACAAAACGATTTATTGCATTTTATACAAAACAATAATTTAAAAGTTAAGCAGTTAATTAATACCCATTGCCATATAGACCATGTGTTGGGAAACGATTTTGTTATGAATGTATTCAAAATTCCTTTAACACTGCACAAAGACGAATTATTTACCTATAACGACACTAAAAGATGGACTGTTATGTTTAATTTACCTGATTTAATTGTTCCTGAAAATTTAATTTTTATAGATGAAAATTCTCTCATTGAATTTGGTAACTCAAAACTGAGTTGTTTGCTAACTCCAGGCCATTCCATTGCCAGTTTAAGTTTTTACAATATTGAACAAAACTTTGTAATAAGTGGCGATGTGATTTTTAACTTAGGTATTGGCCGCACCGATTTGCCTGGAGGAAATTTTACCATTTTGTTAAATAGCATCAAAGATAAAATACTTAAATTGCCAGAAAATACAACAATTTATAGTGGACATGGCGAAGAAACTACTGTTGGTTTTGAAAAATATAATAATCCTTATTTAACATGATTCAGTATATAATAGTTGGAGTTATTTTTATAGCTTCCATATTTTTTATAATTAAGAAATTTGTTTTTAAACCAAAAAAAAATTGCGGTGGAGCAGATTGTGGTTGTAAATAAGTTGAAAGGTTGGAAGGTTGAAAGTTGAAAAGTTGAAAGGTTGGAAGGTTGAAGGTTGGAAGGTTGGAAGGTTGAAAGTTGAAG
>JBAXCN010000073.1:0-14590 GCA_037141455.1 Bacteroidota bacterium | reverse complement strand
GCACTTAGATAAAGGAGTAATCTTTTAAATAAACAAAACTAATTAATTCTATTTCAAAATCCCCTCAATTACTTTTGGAAAATGAGCCATTTCCAATTCGTGAATTTTGTTTGCTATGCTTTCAGGTGTATCATTTTCAGTTAAATTGGTTTTTGCCTTAAATATAGTTTTTCCTTCATCAAAACGGTTGTTTACATAATGAATAGTAATTCCTGTTTCGGTTTCGTTTGCTTGTTTTACTGCTTGGTGCACATGCATTCCGTACATTCCTTTTCCGCCAAACTTTGGTAACAATGCAGGATGAATATTAATAATTTTATTGGGAAAAGTATTTACCAAATACTCGGGAACAAGCCATAAAAAACCGGACAATACAATTAAATCAGGATTAAAAGTATTGATTTTATTTATAAATAAAGTTTCGTTTTTATACTCTTCACGGTTAAAAACTATGCATGGAATATTAAATTTTTCCATTCTATTTATTACACCTGCTAAAGCATTATTTGTAAAAACAGCAGCAACTTTAATTGTTAAGCTATCTTTAAAATATTGGGCTATGTTTTCAGCATTGCTGCCGCTGCCCGATGCAAATAAAATGATGTTTTTCAAACTAAAATTCCAATTCGTCTTTTAATATTTTTTCTAAAAATAAATTTGCATTGTTATTGCCATTTAAACTTTGAATTGGCAAGCTCATAAATACCAAAACAGTCTTATTATTTTTTAACGAAATACGTTTCGAAACAACATTTGACTGGCCAAAGTAGGGTTTTGCACCACCAGGACCTAAAGTAATTAACGATGCTTTATACAAAGAATCGAAATTGCTTGTACCACTCGAAGTTGATTGCGTAAAAAATGGTTTTACACTCGAAATAATGGTGTTACATTTTAAAGTAGGCCAAGTGTTATTGTAAGGTTTTAACTCATCATTTATATTCATTCTTATGGTTAATCCGCTCGAATCGGAAGCCAATTTTTGAATGGGTGTAAAACCAAAACTTTCCGATTCATTTGGAATATCTGAACCAAAATTACACATCATAAACATACGCCCACCGTTTTCAAAAAACTGATTGGTACTTTGTTGTGCCAAGGCCAATGTATTTGAAGTAGCACCTTCGTCACTTATCCATATTATTTTATCGAAAAATGAAAATACCCTTGCTTGTGTTAACACATCGGGCGATTGTTCGGTGTAAGTAGAAAGTACGGTACTGAAATTATTTAAATATAAAGTATCAAAACTAGTTAAAAATGAGCTTGTTCTGGTTGAAATAAAGTTTTGCGGAGTATTGCGCGAAGTTAAATAAGCATTTACAAACAATGTTTTTGAAACAGGTTTTTTTATAAATATAGAATCAAAAACAAACTTTGATTTTAGTCCTGCTCTGTCAACAGCTTTTATGTAAAAAACATTCCAAGCGTTGTATTTTATTCCATAAATTCTTGCATCAAGAGCTTTAGTTTTAGTGCCTGCAAATACAAAACATGAATCTGAAAAAGAGTTATCAGCCATAATGGTTATATCTAAAATAGAATTAGATAAATTGTATTTCTTTGTATTTGTATCATTTAAATAAACTTCAAAACCATTTAAATCTTGCAATCCATCTGCATCGTTTGCTGTCCAGTAAAAATGCACAGCAGGAAACGATTTAGTAGGTTTTTTTCCTGCAATATTGGTAAGTAAAATAGTTGGTGCTGAGTTACGAACAGGATAAATTAAACTAGCAGGTGTTAAATCTTTTTGTCCTAAATTATCAATTGCTCTAACAAAAATAGGTAAGTCGGCAGTATCGTTTCCAAACGGAATTAAAAGTAAAATACTGCTATCGGTTTTGGTAGTATAAACCCAGGTTTTCATGCTATCCACCGACACTTCGTAGCCTGTAATAAATCCTTTTTCAGAAGTTCCCCACCAATAAGCATCTACTCGGGTTGTTAATCTGTTTTCGCCAGATCTATCTATTTTGCTTACCGACATAAATGTTTCAGGATTTGAAGTAGAATTTATATCGCCTTCATATCCTTTTTTACAACTAAAAAGTAGAGTAAAAATAATGAATAAAAATAAGTAATTACTTGGTTTCATGTAAACATTTTAAGTAAGTATCAAACTTACAATTTAAAATTAATGGATTGGGTTATTTACGTAAATTTAACATGAGCAATTTAATTCATTCCGCCTTCTTTTAATTTTTCGGCATTTTCGGCTATTTGCAATTGGTCAATAAACTCTTGAATGTCGCCATTAATAACCTCGGGCAAATTGTATTTTGTTAAACCTATTCTATGATCGGTAACTCGAGCTTGCGGATAGTTATATGTTCTAATTTTAGCCGATCTGTCACCAGTAGAAACCATGGTTTTTCTTCTGCTAGAAATGCCATCCAAATGTTTTTTTAATTCAATTTCATATAATTTGGTTCTTAACATTTGCATGGCACGTTCTCGGTTACCTTTTTGGTTGCGCTCCACTTGGCAAACTACAACAATACCTGAAGGTTTGTGAGTTAACTGCACTTTCGATTCTACCTTGTTTACATTTTGCCCTCCAGCACCTCCAGAGCGCGAAGTTTGCATTTCAATATCAGCCGGATTAAGTTCCACATCTACTTCTTCGGCTTCGGGCAAAACCACTACCGATGCTGCTGAGGTATGCACTCTTCCTTGCGACTCAGTGTCGGGCACACGTTGTACACGGTGAACACCACTTTCATATTTTAAAATTCCATATACATCATCACCAGTAACTTCCATTACTATTTCCTTGTATCCACCAACTGAACCTTCAGTAAAATCTAACACTTCTGTTCTCCAACCCTTATTTTCACAATAACGGCTATACATTCTAAATAATTCACCAGCAAAAAGTGAAGCTTCATCACCTCCTGTTCCTCCTCTTATTTCAATAGTAGCATTTTTCTCATCTTCGGGTTCTTTAGGAATTAATAAAATTCTAATTTCCTCCTCTAAAGGTTGTACTTTTGGTTCTATTTCATCTAATTCTTCTTTGGCCATATCGCGCAAATCCGAATCTTTTTCATTCTTTAAAATATCTCGAGCATTATCAATATTATCGGTTAAATTCTTAAGCTCGTGGTATTTACTTACAATCCCACTTAAGTTTTTATATTCCTTATTTAAAGTAGTAAAACGTTTCATATCACTTAAAATATCTGGCTGACTGATAAGTTCTTCTACATTTTTAAATCGGGTATATATGGCTTCTAATTTATCTAACATTGCTTATTAAGCTTTAAAATTTGAGGCGCAAATATAAGCCTCAACTAGTTTATTACCTAAGATTTTGATTTTTTGTTAATTGGATATATTTAATTGAAGGAAATTTTATGTTTGTTTTTCAACTTTATATATTTTTAAAAAAGTATTAATAAAGTTAAATGATTAATGATTTTAATATAAAAAAAGAAATTAAAGGATTTTAAAAATCCTATTTATAGTAATGACTGCTAGGTATTTATTAGTAAAAAAATAATTGATTAACAAATACTAAAAACTTTTACGGTATTAAAACTTTTAATATTTTAATATTTGCGTGCAAAACTAAAAACAACCAAAACAGCAAACTGAAATTGACTTTTCAAAAACACATATCGTTTCCACACATAATTAAACTAATAAGTAAAGGAGAAGGTTTTAACTTAGATTTTAAAAAAACCATTTCCTCTGCTACAAAAATTGCTAAAACCATGGTGGCATTTGCCAACCACAAAGGAGGAACGCTATTGGTAGGTGTTAACGATAATAAAACAATTGCGGGAGTTAAAAGTGAAGATGAAAAATACATGCTTGACTTGGCAGCTAGTTTTTATTGCAAACCCGAAATAAAAATAGAACTAATAGAATGGGAAATTGGTGGTAAAACTGTAATTGAATGCATAATTCCTGAAGGAAACGATAAACCATACTATGCCAAAGATGATGAAGGAAAATGGTGGGCACACATAAGGGTTGATGATAAAACTTTGCTTGCAAGTAAAATAGTATTAGATGTTTTAAAACGACAGACCAATTTTACAGATACCTACATAGAATATACCCAAAACGAAAAAGGATTGTTACAATACTTAAACACCACTAATAAAATAACATTAAAAGAAGTAACAAAGCTACTAAACATAGGCAGGTGGAGGGCACAAAAAATGCTTATAAACTTAGTAAGTGCTGGTATTTTACGTTCGCATACAACTGAAAAAACAGAGTTTTTTACTTTGAGTTAAAATAAATATTATGGCAAATAAATTAGAAAGAAGAAATTTTTTAGGACGATTAACATTGGCGGTTTCAGCAGCTTTTGCAGCTCCAATGCAAAGCTTTTCTCAATCTTTAAAGCAATCGTACAATGCAATAAATCCCAATCCAATTATAAAAATAAAACCGTTGGGTTTTCAATGGGAAACAGCCGATCCTTTTTTGTTTTGTGTTCACCACGAAGATAAATTTCCTAAAGGAAACGAAGCCATGGGTCCAGACAAAACCATGTTTAAAGGAAGGCAAATGGGCGATGATTTTATAATAAAAGATGGTTTTAGAATGTATCATGGAAAAGTAGTTCCAGGTTTTCCAGGCCACCCGCATAGAGGTTTTGAAACCATAACTATAGTTCGTAAAGGCATTGTTGATCACGCAGATTCGATGGGAGCAGCCGGCCGCTATGGTAATGGAGATGTGCAATGGATGACAGCAGGAAAAGGTGTGCAACATTCTGAAATGTTTCCATTAATAAAAAAAGAAGCCGAAAACCCGATGGAGCTATTTCAAATTTGGTTAAACTTACCTAAAAAAAATAAAATGGTAGCTCCACATTTTAAAATGCTTTGGCGCGAAGCAATTCCAAATTATGTGCATGTTGATAGCAATAAAAAAACTACTAAAATAGAAATAATTGCTGGCAAAATTGGTAAACACAAAGCACCCGCTCCCCCACCCGATTCATGGGCTGCAGACCCAAAAAATGAAGTAGCAGTTTGGAATATAAAAATGGATGCTGGAGCCGAATATGTATTACCTAAAGTTTCGGTTGGCATAAACAGAACCATTTATTTTTATGAAGGTAATACTTTAACTATTGCTGAAACTTTAATAAAACCATACAACGCAGTGGAGCTTTTGCCAAATATGGATGTAGCATTAAAAGCAGGTGACAACGAAGTAAGTATATTGTTATTGCAAGGCAAACCAATAGGAGAACAAGTAATGCAATATGGCCCGTTTGTAATGAATACAAAAGAAGAAATAAACCAAGCTTTTGAAGATTACCACAAAACACAATTTGGAGGTTGGCCTTGGCCAAAATACGACCAAGTTCATGCTAGAGAAAAAAGCCGATTTGCCAAACATGCCGATGGAAAACTAGAAGAGAAAAAAGCGTAAAGACTATTAATTTACTATTACAATTAATATGTTTATTTTGCAACCGATTTGAAAACACACCAAACGTATATGCAACGCTGTATTGAATTAGCTCAAAATGGAGTTGGTTCGGTATCGCCCAATCCTTTGGTAGGTTGTGTAATTGTTTATGATAATAAAATAATTGGCGAGGGATGGCATAAACAATTGGGTGAAGCACATGCAGAAGTAAATGCCATTGAATCGGTTAAAGATAAAAGTTTATTAGCTGAATCCACTTTGTATGTAAATTTAGAACCTTGCAATCATTTTGGAAAAACACCACCTTGTGCTGATTTAATTATACATAGCAAAATAAAAAATGTGGTAATTGGTATGGTTGACCCATTTGAAAAAGTGGCAGGCAGTGGAATAAAAAAATTACAAGCAGCAGGAATAAATGTAGAGATTGGAATTTTAGAAGATGAATGTAAATTTATAAACAGGCGATTTATAAAATATGTAACCCAACAAAAACCTTATGTTATTTTAAAATGGGCACAAACTTGGAATGGATTTATAGCTCCAGATGCCAATAAAATAAGTGCAGAAGAATTTGAAATACAACGCCATATTACTGATAGAATTGTTCAAAAATTAATACATAAATGGCGCACACAAGAAGATGCAATAATGGTAGGGACGAATACTGCATTGCTCGACAATCCGGCATTGAATGCAAGAGAATGGAAAGGCAGAAACCCAACTAGAATAGTACTTGACAGAAATTTGCGATTGCCTTTCAATTTAAAATTATTTGATAAAAGTGAGCCAACTATTGTATTTACTGAACTTAAAAAAGTAAGTGAACATAACCTAACATTTATTCAACTAAATTTTGAAAAAAACTGGTTAAATGAAATGCTTAACGAACTATATAAACTAAATATACAAAGTGTAGTAATAGAAGGAGGTTCGCAAATACTAAATGCGGTTATTGATAATAAAATTTGGGATGAAGCAATTATTTTTACATCTCCAAAAACCATAAATGATGGTATAAAAGCACCATTAATTTATGGGAATAAAATACAACAAGAAAACATTGATGGAATAGTTATGAATGTATTATTAGCCAATAACGATTAACAAAAATCAATTAATGATATTTTTATTCCTTAGTATATTAGCATCAACCATAACCGTAAGTTTTTTTAAAATTTTTGAGCGAGTTGGTGTCAATACATTGCAAGGAATTATTTTCAACTATATAACTTGTGCTATTTTAGGCAATATACTTGCAACAGAAACACCTGTAATATTAACAAATTTTTACCAACAAAGCTGGTTTCCTTTCACGATTTTATTAGGCTTTTTATTTATAAGTATATTTTTTGCGATTGGCAAAACTTCGCAAAAAATGGGAGTTTCAGTAAGTATGGTTTCAGCCAAACTTTCGGTAGTAATGCCCATTCTTTTTACCTTGATATTTTTCAATGAAAGCCTTACTTTTTTTCAAATAATTGGAATTGGATTGTCGCTGTTTGCAGTTTATTTTATTAGCAGAAAGCATAATGATGGCTCCACTAAAACTAAAAACTTGTGGGTGCTTCCTACAATAGTGTTTATTGGCAGCGGCATAATTGATACTACTTTAAATTATATCCAAAAACAGTTTATTCCTGCAGTAAGTGAGGCATATATCATTACCACTGTATTTAGTATTGCTTTTATTGTAGGTGGGTTATTTTTAACATATTTGGTTGTTTTTAAAAATGAAAAAATAGCACTTAAAAATGTGTATTGGGGAATATTTTTAGGTGTTCCAAACTATTTCAGTATGCTTTTTTTAGTTAAAACATTAAGTTATTTTCCAAATGCAAGCGCAACCATTTTCCCAATAAATAATATTGGAATTGTAGCATTAAGTACGCTTGTTTCAGTTTGGCTTTTTAAAGAAAAATTAAATAATAAAAACATCATTGGTTTAGTTTTTTCATTGGTAGCAATTGTATTAATTTCAATAAAATTTTAAAATTATGCTATTTACCGATACTTATTTTACAATTTTAGAAAAACACTTAGGGGAGTATAAAGACAAAGGGAGTAAATTTATAGGCATTGCTTATCCTATTAAAACCGAAGAGGAAGGTAAAGAAATTTTAAAGCAAATAAAAAAAGAACATCCTCAAGCAAATCACCATTGTTGGGCAATGATTTTAGGAGCAGATAAGGAGTTTCAAAAAAGTAGTGACGATAGAGAGCCAGCAAATACAGCAGGAAAACCAATTTTAAGGGCATTACTTCAAAAAGATTTAACTTATATTATAGTTATAGTTGTTAGGTATTTTGGAGGAAAACTACTAGGTGTTTCTGGTTTAATAAATGCTTACTTCGAAGCCAGTGCAACAAGCTTGTCTAATGCCGTGATAATAGAAAAAAAGGTGATAGAACAATACCAAGTAATTGTTGATTTTTTAATACACAATCAATTGTACAAGGTTGGTAAAAATAACAATATAAAAATATACCCTAACGATATTTTGAACCCAAACAGCTTTATATTTGAAGTCAGAAAAATGAAATCGCTCGACATTATTAAACAATTAAACGATGTTGGAATTAATGAAATTAAATTTTTAAATACATTATGAAAAAAAATACCCTTATATTTTTAATGGTTTTAAGTAGTATAGCAAATGCACAAATACTTACTACCACCCAATATTTAAACAATAAAAAAGCCAATCTTTTTATTCCAAATAAAAGTATAAAAATAGTTACTGAAACCAATTCAATTAATGAAAGTGATGATTACTTGTTACCTATTAAAACCTATTTATTAAACAATATAAATGAACTTAAAATAAATAATGGCAATGTAAAATTGGATTATGTTTACGAAAGTACTATTGGCAAACATTATCAGTTTAAGCAAACATATAATGGTTCAGAAGTATATCAATCTAACTTAAAAATTACAGTAAATGCCAATAACGAAATTGTAAATATTATAAACGATTTATCGGATTTAAGAACTATAAAATTGCCAAATGGAGTATTAAACGAAAAGGAGTTTTGGGTGTTTAACGGAAGCGACTTAATACCATCAACGTCAAAAACCATAGGCAATAAAGAGCAGTTAATTTCCTTATCGAATATACTATTACACGAAAACATAAAAAGTGTGGGAAAAGGAAAAAAAGATACTAGTGTTATTGTAAAATTATTTAACCCCGACCCTTTGACCACAGCCAGAAGCCCTTATGTTGCTCCATATTTAAACTACAATAAGCAAGATTCGCCAGCAATTAACAATGAGCGTAAAAATGTTCAATTAAATTTGATATACGATGATGAAGAAAAAAGTTTTATTGCAGAAAATAAATATGTTTTAATACAAGATATTTTTGGCCCAACAGCAGCACCTTTTAGTTTAAAAAACAAAGACAGTTTAGTGGTGACAAGAAACACCGACATTTTTAAGCAAGAAATGGCAATGTATCACATTGATCAATATCAAAATAATATTCAAAATATTGGAATAAACAATTTGCAAACTCAAATAAAAATAGATCCTATTGGTGGTTTTGGTGAAGATTCGAGGTTTGAATATTCAGGCCCTGAGCCTTATTTAATATATGCTGTAGGTGGAATACCAGATGCAGAAGATGCCGATGTAATTACACATGAATACACCCATGCAATGGGTTTTTATATTGCTCCAAATACCATAGAAGGGGAAGAAAGAATTGGAATTGATGAGGGCAATTGCGATATTATGGCAGCCATTTATTCTAGAAAACTGAGCGATTATGAGTGGAGAACTATTTTTAATTGGGATGGCAATCAAACATGGAGTGGAAGAACCACTTTAAATACAAAAAATTATATTGATAATTATGTAAATGAAAGATATGCGCTTTCGTCAATTTGGAGTGCTGCAGTTACCGATTTTGCTGAACAAATTGGGCTTGATACTACCACTAAATTATTGTTTGCAAGTATGGCCTCCTACCAAACCAATATGACCATTCCAACATTTGCGCAATTGTTTATACAAGCCGATAGTATTTTATTTAATAAACAAAATGCTTACATCATTAAAAACTCATTTTTTAATAGAAAGCTTATTCCAAGTTTATCTATCAATGAAAATTTTGATAAATCGTTAATTAAAATTTTAAACTCTCAAGGATTTGCAAGTTCAAACGAATCGTTGGTAGTGCAAATTCCATCTATTGATAATTTTGATATAACAATTTTTAATTTGCAAGGAAAAGAAATTATAAAATATAAAAACCAGTCTGTTAAAACCGAAATAAATTCCAACTTATTTACTCAAGGAATTTATATATTAAACATATCTTCTGGAAACAAAAGTTACAATTATAAAATAGCAAAATATTAATAAAATTAAACGTGAAAAAAACAGTTTTAATTACAGGTATAACAAAAGGTATTGGCAGGGCATTGGCAGAATTATTTGCCGAAGAAGGTTTTAATGTGGCGGGTTGTGCCAGAAACGAAAAAGAAATAAACACCTTTAAGGCAGAGCTTTGGAACAAATATGAAAACCAACGTTTTTTATTGGCTTCGGTTGATGTAAGTGATAAAATTGCAGTGCAGGCTTTTGCAAGCGATGTATTGAGCGAATTTGAAACTATTGATGTACTTATAAATAATGCAGGTGTATTTATTCCAGGAAATATTTTAGGGGAAGATGATGGTATTTTTGAAAAACAAATAAATACAAATTTAGCAAGCGCATATCATTTAACACGTGAAATTGTGCCCGGAATGAAACTTAAAAAAAGTGGTTATGTATTTAATATTTGTAGCACTGCAAGTATAAAAGCTTACCCTAATGGAGGCAGTTATTGCATTAGTAAATTTGCATTGCTTGGCATGACAAAAGTATTGAGAGAAGAACTAAAGGAACACAATGTAAAAGTGACTGCAATATTGCCAGGAGCAACACTTACTGATAGTTGGAAAGGTACTGATGTTCCCGAAAATAGGTTTATAAAACCAACAGATATTGCCGAAACAATTTGGAATGCATACTTATTATCGAAAAATACCGTTATAGAAGAAATTTTAATTCGTCCACAATTGGGCGATTTGAGTTAATTAATTTATAAAATATGAAAAAATTAAATTCAATTATTATTTGTTTGCTTTTGTTAAGCAACATGGCAAATGCACAGTACTATTTTAAATACTCAGCTCTAAACAGTTATGA
Organism: Bacteroidota bacterium; assembly: GCA_037141455.1. Taxonomy (GTDB): domain Bacteria; phylum Bacteroidota; class Bacteroidia; order UKL13-3; family UKL13-3; genus JAAFJM01. The sequence continues at coordinate 3,984 of JBAXCN010000073.1, read as the reverse complement.
CTATTATGAAAACACAGGGAAAATATTTGTAAATAATAAATATAAAAAGTTGGGTGTAAAAAAAGTTATTACAAAAAATATTGACCCAAAATCGAACAAGATTATTTCAACGGGAATAAATTCAATAAATGGTAATGGAATAAGTTATCAATTTATAAATTTAAATAAAAAAGGAGTATTGACCTATTCAAACAATTATAATTTTATTGACAGTGTGCATTACGATAAAAGATTAACAGTTTATAAAACTGATACCAATGTGATGATAAATGTATTTAACGATAAAAAATTAATAACTGAAGTTCAGTATTTTAATAAAAAGAAACAAAAAAGAAGTTCTGCAAAACACACTTATAACGACAATAATAAAATATACAGCATAACTTGGTTTAATAAAAAAGGGACAGAAAACTACAGGTACGAATACCAATATTATGAAAATGGTTCAAGAAAAACTACCCGTGAATTTGATAAAGGAAAGTTAAAAAAAGTATATAATTATACTTGCGAACCAATGGGTGAAGTAGAAAAAAAGGTAAATCAACAAAATATTTGTAAAAAGCGAACTTACAATGCCGATAGTTCTTATTTTGAAATATTTGAAGGAATGGATAACAAAGGAAAATCGTCTCGTAAAATTGTAAAATACAGTAAAGACAGCATTGCAACAGAACAAGTTTTTTATAATAACAAAGATGAAGAAACAATGAAATATGTGTATGAAAAAGGCAATAACAATTCGCAAAAAACTTACTTTTATTACAAAGGAAAGCTGAAAGAAGTTTCAGCTTCAACTAAAAATAAAAATGGCTTGTTTGAAAGCTATACCGTAACCAACGGAAAAGGAAAAGTTAAAAGTAATACTACATACGAGTACAGTTATTTTTAATTGGTTAAAGCGAATTATTTGAATATAATTTTTTCTAAAATATTCATTAGTTTGATTTTTCAAATCTAATCTACTTCTAAACTTCTAATAGATAAAAATATTTTAGTATCAAATGCTCCACTAGTTTTATTATAAGTGGTATTAAAAACTAAATAGTCAACCCTTAAAAAGTACCTTTTTCAATTCGGGTAAAAGATACTTGGTTATAATAAATTTGTTTTCTGACAAAAAGTAACAGCCAAAAATATACTTTGATCCTTTACTAGAATATTGATTAGGCATATAAGCTATAATCAATCCATAATATTCTAAAGGTATTTTAATAAATTCATCATCAATTTTACTTTCTATTTCTTGAGAAGCTAATTTTAAACCATCTATTATTTCATATTTAGGAAGTCTATTTTGAGAATAAACATTAACTATACAAACATATAGAACTAATATTAAGTATAATTTTTTCTGTCATAATTTACGATTATACTTCTGTTTATAATTAAAAAAAAATAAAGTATAAAATTAATAATAACTTGTTTCTTCATTCAGAATAATTAACAAATTATAACTCTTACAAAAACCAAAAGCCGTCCTTTTGAGACGGCTTTTGGTTTTTATAAAATTACTTAATTAATGTGTTCTAACAATTTTGTAAATACTGCTCTGATTGCCTTGAACAATGTTAATGAAGTACATTCCATCTTTCATTTCTGGAATATTATTTAATTCAAATTCATTATTGCCTGACTTGGTATTTAAATTTGTTTCATACATTAAACGTCCGCTTACATCTGTTATTTTTATCAATGCATTTCCGCCATTTATTGTTTTTAAGTTTATTGTTAAATAATCTTTAAATGGATTAGGATAAACATTTACTTCAAAGTTTTGAGCAAGTTCTCCATTTACACCAACTGTATTAATTACAACTTGTTTGCTAGTTGAATCAACACAACCTGCAGCCGATCTTGTAACTAAATATGAAATAAAAATACCGTTTTTACTGTAAGTATGAGTTGGAATAGCTGTTGTGCTTGTATCTCCATCGCCAAAGAACCATAAGTACTCTAATCCACTTTGCTCAGGAGTAAAGGTTACTTTTCCACCAGATTGGGTGAATGTGAAATTAGAATTAGGAATAATGTTATGAATTATTCTAACAGTATCAGAATTGAAACAACCATTTGTTCCTTTTACATAAGCAATAATATTGCCATTAGTAAATGTTTTTAAAGTTCTGGTAGTATCTCCAGTCGACCATAAGTATAAATCAAAGCCTGCTCCTGCATCAAAAGTAACTTGTGTACCTTGACAAACTGTAACATCTGGTCCTAAGTTTATTATTGGCTTAGGCAATATGCTAGTAGTGTAAGTTTGTGAAGTAATGTTACACCCTGTAGTATTATTTACAATTTGAACAGCGTATACTCCTGCTGTATCAATGAACAACGAACTACCATTTGAATTAGTAATTGGTAATCCATTTCTACTCCAATTGAATGTTAAATTTGGTGCAAATTTACCAACTAATACAACAGAACTTCCTTCACATATGTTTAATGGGCCACTTACATTGATTGAATCATTAGGTAATGAATTAATGGCAACATTTACATTGGTATTACTTGCACATCCAGTTGTTGGTACCGAATCAATTAACGATACAATTCCTACTCCATTTCCATTCCATCTTACATCAATACTATCAGTATTTTGACCTTTAATAATTAAACCATTTGTAACACTCCAATTATAAATATGGCCTACCGCACTAGTTACATTGTAAGTAGAAACAGAAGTACCACAAACTACATTTGAACCTGTTATTGAAGTAACTGGTTTTGTTATAATAGTAATTGATAATGGTGAAGTTGATGCGAAACAACCTGTAACATTATTTGAATCTAAAACACTAATAGATCCTGATCCTGTTAAATTCCAAAGTACATTAACACTTGCTGTATTTTGACCTGATATTATAGTACCTCCAGTTACGGTCCAACGGTAACTTCTTCCAGCATTACTAGGAGTAGAATATGTTAAAGTAGCTCCACCACATATAGTATTTTGTCCAGTTACAACTGGTTGTGGCAATTGATTAATTACAACGTTATAAGCAACTGAAGTTGCACTACAACCAGAAGCAGTTATTGAATCTCTAACTGTTAAACTTCCATTTCCTGAAGTAGCTGTCCAAATAACACTAACCGATGCTGTTCCTTGACCTGAAACTATTGTTCCACCAGAAACAGTCCATAAATAATTACGACCGGTATTTGAAGGTGTAGAATAACTTGCAGTAGAACCTGAACATAAGCTAGCATTTCCAGAAATAACAGGTGTTGGTATTGCATTTATATTAATTAAATTAATAGCAGAAGTTGATTTACATCCTGTAGCGTTTACTGAGTCGGTTACTGAAATAAATCCAGCTGATGAACTTCCCCAAGTAACTGAAACAGTTGAGGTACCTTGGCCACTATTTATAGTTCCACCTACCACTACCCAAGTAGAAGTTCTTCCTGTTCCAGTAGAAATACTATAAATATTTGTAGCATTAACACAAACTGCCATAGCACCACTAACTACAGGTACTGGTAAGCTATTTTTAGTAACATTTAAAGCAGGTGAAGTTCCTTTACACCCTGACGCAATTATTGAATCAGTTACAAATATTGAACCTATACCAGCACTTCCCCATGCAACTGAAACACTTGATGAACCTTGACCAATTACAATTGATCCTCCTGTTACTGTCCAATTATAAGTTCTTCCAGGATTAAATGTAGTTGAATAAATAGATGTACTGTTTTCACAAATAGCGCTTACTCCTGAAACTGTAGGAGTAGGAATGGCATTTTTAACAACATTGAAAGTTGAAGATGTTGCTGCACAAGTTGAAGCTGTAATAGTTTCAGCTACTGTTGCTGATCCTGTTCCTGCTGCGCCCCATGTAATTGTTGCCGATGCTGTTCCTTGTCCTGATGTAATTGTTCCACCTGTTACTGTCCAAACGTATGTTCTACCAGTATTAGCTAGTGTAGTATATGTTGATGAACTGTTTGCACAAACCGATGCTGAACCACTCACTACTGGTG
>JBAXCN010000072.1:0-14842 GCA_037141455.1 Bacteroidota bacterium | reverse complement strand
ATCATTGAAGAATTAACTGATTTGGTAGAAGCTGCTGTGTTGGCTGAATTTGATAAAATTAACGAGCGTGGTGGTGTGTTAGGTGCAATGGAAACTATGTACCAACGTAATAAAATACAAGAAGAAAGTATGTATTACGAAATGTTAAAACATACTGGCGAATACCCAATTATTGGTGTAAATACATTCTTAAGTTCTAAAGGTTCACCAACTGTTATTCCGCAAGAAGTAATTAGGTCAACCACCGAAGAAAAAGAATTCCAAATTACGATGTTGAATGAATTAAAAGCTGGAAACATAGATAAAGGACAAGAAATGTTGGCTAAAATTCAGCAAGTAGCCATCCATAACGGAAACATATTTGAAGCCCTAATGGAAACAGTAAAATACTGCTCATTAGGACAAATTACCAACGCCTTATTTGAAGTAGGCGGACAATATAGAAGGAACATGTAGGGAAATTTTGAATGTTGGGTGTTTAATTTTGAATGATTCTCAAACCGATGCGAATAAGTAGAGACGTTTAATTAAACGTCTTCATAATTAAATGTCTTTGTTTAAAAGACGTTTAATTAAACGTCTTCATAATTAAATGTCTTTGTTTAAAAGACGTTTAGTTAAACGTCTCTACAGCATCATCGTAAATCATAATTTTAATTTTATTCAAACGATTTTTTCTATTTTTGATTTACCATGTCTGACAAATTCAATGATAAATACCGAATCAAATCTGCAAGATTAGAAGGATATGATTACAAAAACGAAGGTCTTTATTATGTAACCATCTGCACCAAAAATAGAACACATTATTTTGGAGAATGTAATGATGGAATCATGTTTTTAAATGATTTGGGTAAAATGGCAGAAGATTTTTGGTTAGCAATTCCAACACATTTTCCAAATGTGTCATTAGATGAATTTACCATTATGCCAAATCATATTCATGGGATTGTTTGTATTGATACCAATGCACACGTAGAGACGTTGAACGCAACGTCTTCATCAGAAAACAAGACGTTGCATGCAACGTCTCTACCAGATGACCGTTATAGCAAAATCAGTCCAAAACAAGGATCTTTATCTACTGTTTTGCGTTCTTATAAATCTGCTGTTTCAAATAAAGCAAAACATTTCAATCCCAATTTCGCATGGCAACCACGTTTTCATGACAATATTATTAGAGACGCGAAATCATTTACCAATATTCAAAATTACATCATAAACAATCCTACAATTTGGATAAACGATGAATTTTATTCTTGATACTTTGTAAAATGTGCTCAATATTTTCTTTACAATCAATTGTTTTTTATGTAACTATTTTATAATATTCTATATTTACATTTACACTTTAAAAAATAAAAATTATGGAAAATAAATTGAATGTAGGCGACACTGTAAGATTATTATCTGGTGGGCCATTAATGACTATTAACGAAGTTAATATTGAAAACAATACTGCAGATTGTATTTGGTTTAATATGGATGAAAATCTTTGTTCAGCTACGTTTAAAACTTCTGTAATTGAATTGGATGACGATTTTGATTTTGAGGATGATGAAGATTGGAACGAAGTATTTGATGATGAAGATTTAGATGATGAGGATTTGGATTTAGACGATGATGAAGAAGAAGAATTAACCAAATAGCAATCAAAAATAAGTTAGTATTAACTTTTCTTATTCAACTTTATTTATTGTATACAAATAGTTTTTTTATTGAGTGCAGTCATGTTTTTTTTATTTAAAACACTACAATTTGCATGAAATTTTAATAAACTATTATGATACGTTTTGATTTTATAGAAGCCAATAAAGACAGTTATCGCCAACAATTTTTAACAGCAAAACCATTTCCGCATATAGCCATTGATGGACTTTGTGATGAGGAAAAATTAAAAGAATTATACAACAATATTCCTGAAATAGAAACTACTAGTGCTGATTATGTTTTTGCTAAAAACAAGTTTGAGAAATCGAAATTCAAAGAGCTAGGAGGTGTTTTTCAGGAGTTGTATGATGATTTAACCAGTTTACGTTTTAAAGAATGGATTTCGTTTATAACCAACGAAGATGTATTTATTGATAATACATTTTATGGTGGTGGCATTCACCAAGGAAGAGAGGGTAGTTTTTTAGATATGCATGCTGATTTTAATTACCATCCTTTGGTTGAAAATTGGTATAGAAATTTAAATTTATTGCTCTATTTAAATAAAGATTGGCAAGAAAGTTATGGTGGCCATTTACGTTTAGAAGATGAACGAACTGGAGTAAAAACAGAAGTTGGAGTTCCTTTTAATCGTTTAGTAATTATGCATTGTAGATCTTACACTTTGCATGGATATGATCCAATTAATTTTCCTGAAGGAACTGCCAGAACATCGATTGCCGCTTATGCTTACACCATTCACGAAAACAATTTTGAAGATCCTAGAACAACAGTTTGGCATGTAAAAAAAGACAATCCTTTTAAATATGTATTGTCAAAAATTTGGGTTCCTGTAGTTAAGCTAAAAAGTATGTTTACTAAAAGTAATACTGCAAAACACTAATAGTATTTAAAATAATGTTAGAAAAGAGCAAATGAACAAGCTTTTTTTTGTGGAAATACATATGCTAAAAACATTACACCATTTTGTAAGTTTGTATTTGTATGAAATGGAATAATATTACCAGTATTGATCAATTAGATGAAATTATGAATGTATCTAATAATGGAAAAGTAATGATATTTAAGCACAGTACCCGTTGTAGCATAAGCTCAAGTGCTTTGAATAGAATAGAAAGAAATTGGAGTAATGATGTAGATGATTTAAAAACTAAACCCTTTTATTTAGATTTAATTGCATACAGAAATATTTCGAATGAAATTGCTCAAAAATGGAGCATTGAACATCAATCACCACAAGTATTAATTATAGAAAACGGAAAATGTATTTATAATGAATCGCATATGGGAATAGATTACAATGAAATTATTAATCTTTAAATTATTCAAATCTCAAATGCTTAACTGATTCACCCGAATCGCGCAATTCAACTAAAGCATCTATGCCAATTTCAATGTGTTTTTTAACAAATTTTGCAGTTACATTTTTGTCACTTTTTGATGTTTTTATGCCGTCTGGAGTCATTGGATTATCGCTAACCAAAAGCAATGCACCTTTAGGAATACTATTTACAAAACCAACAACAAAAATGGTAGCAGTTTCCATATCAATAGCCATTGCTCTGGTTTTTTTTAAATAGGTTTTAAACTCTTCATCGTGCTCCCAAACTCTTCTGTTTGTGGTATAAACTGTTCCTGTCCAATAATCAATATTGTGTTTAACAATGGATGAAGAAACAGCTTTTTGTAATCTAAAAGAGGGTAAAGCAGGAATTTCGGGAACTATGTAATCGTTGCTTGTTCCTTCGCCTCTTATAGCTGCTATTGGCAAAATAAAATCGCCTAGTTTAGTTATTTTTTTTAAACCACCACACTTACCTAAAAATAAAACTGCTTTTGGTGAAATAGCGGAAAGTAAATCCATAATAGTGGCAGCCATAGCACTACCCATTCCAAAATTAATAATGGTTATATTTTCTGCTGTTGCCGATTGCATTGGCTTATCAGTACCTTCAATTTTTACATTAAACTTTTCGGCAAAAATTTCAATATAGTTGAAAAAATTTGTCAATAAAATGTATTCTCCAAATTTATCTAGTTCCACACCAGTGTAGCGGGGAAGCCAATCACTTACTATTTCATTTTTGCTTTTCATATTTTTAATTTAATTACAATATTTAACAATTTTAATTCAAAAACAATAATATTTCTTTATTTAACCAACCTTAATTAATTAATTAACGTATTGTAATATATTATAACTAATTAAGTAACTTGCCAATTGATTAAAAATTTATAAAACTATTAATGAATACAGAGCTAAAAAAGCTTATTAGTTTATGTTTAAAGCAAGACCGTAAAGCTGAAAATGCTTTATACAAGTATTGTTTTACTAAATTAATGCCTATTTGTTACAAGTACTATAAAAGTAAAGACGATTCGCTAGAACAATTAAATAAATCATATTTAAAAATTTTAAATAATTTATCAAAATTCGATGAAAGTAAATCGTTTGATGCATGGATTAAAACAATTGCAGTTAATACTATAATTGATGAATTTAGGGTTAACAACAAAAAAAATGCAATATTTATTGATAGAGAATTTGAAGAAATAAATTTAGATTATCATCCATTTAATTTAAATGAGGCAGAGGCTAAACTAACTGCTGATGATATTCAAATATACATTCAACAATTGCCCGATTCAAGCAAAATGGTTTTTAACTTATTTGTAGTTGATGGTTTTAACCACAAAGAAATAGGCGAAAAGTTGGGAATAAACGAAGGAACAAGTAAATGGCATTTAAATAATGCGCGTAAAATTTTAAAGAAAAAATTGATTGAAATGTTTCCTCAACTTAAAGAAAGGGAAAAGCAAGCATGACAGACAAAGAATTAGATAATTTAATTAATAATAAAATTGTTCAACAACAATTTGAGTATAAAGAAGCGTATTGGGAAAGTGCTGCTGCTTTAATAAATATTGAAAGACAGCAAATCAAAAAATTGGTTTGGTATAAAAGATCATTTTATTCAGCCTCTATTTTACTGTTTGTTTTAATGGGTTGGTTTTTGATTTCTAATAATAAAAAACTGGAATTAGTTGAAGAAAAAGGAATTTTACAAAACAAACTAATTTCTGAAAACAAGTTAAGTACAGAAGATAAAAGTAATGAATTAGTTCCAACTTCAAAACCCGAAACTGAATACAAAAACAACAATGAAATTATAGAATCATCTACCAAATTACCTAATGTAAAAACAATAAAAGTAAAAGCAAAAAGTAAGAATTTAATAAGAAATTTAGATGAAAACATTTCACAAACCGAAAATATAGAAATTGTTACTTCACCTTCAAATAACGAAATTTTAATAAATGGTTTGGGTCTTAATTTTATTGAAAATAAATTAACAAATCCTATATTTAATTATACTAAAGTAAATAGTATTTCAAAGCCTGTCGTTGCAATAAAATCAAGTAAATTAACCTCGTTTAATGCCAGTTTAGAAACTGGAATAAACACTTTTAATAATATTTTTGATGATAAATCAATTGGGTATTATGTAGGAGGGAGATTGTATTTCGATATTGGTAAATTTTCATTTAATTCAAATTTGCATTTCGAGAATATCAATCAAAATTTACCGGCAAGAACTATAGTAAATAAAAATTACGATTTTAACTCTAACACCAACATTACAGAAATTAAAAACCAATCGATAGATTATGCTATTTTAGGATTAAATTTAATGTATCCAATTTATAGAAATAATAGCATTGGTTTTGGAATTCAATATGCTTTTTTGTTGCAATCAAACGATTTGTTTACAGAGTTTAATATTGAAAAAAATATTAAAGTTTCAGAAAAGAAAAACAATTATAGCAGTGTTTTAAATGCTGAAGATTATCAATTGTCAGTCAATTATCAAAATCGTTTTTCAAAACATTTAGCTGTAAATGCATCATACATTTTTGGATTAAATAAAGTGTCAAATCTTAATAATTCTAACTATAATAATCAAGGTTTAAAACTTGGAATTCAATACATAATTAAATAAATGAAAAGTTCGATTTTTAAAATATTTGTAGCAATTATTGTTATTATTTCATCATGTAAAGTAAAGCAAGATCCAATTGGATACATCGGTAATGCTGAGTTTTATGCAAGTGGAACTAAAAACAATAGTTCATTTTTGTTTGAAGCAGGGAACAATAATTTTGTAATGCAAACCGTTAACAGTATTGATTCATTAAACGTAAAAACATATACAGGAACTATAAAAAAAAATTGTGCAAATTGTAACGAAAAATTATCGATTACTTTTAGAAACTATGAAATTGGAAACTCATCAAATTGGGTAGCCGATTCTTTATTTAAAGAATTTTATTTTTACAATTATTTCAACGAAATTCTGCCACCGTCTGGTTATAAAGTTGTTTTCACAAATAAATCAATAGGTTTAGGTAAAGTAGATTATAAGTGGGATTTTGGCGGTGGTTTTGGAAGTCTTTCTGAAAATCCTGTGTTTGTTTTTAACTCAGATGGTAAAAAAAATATTCAACTACAAGCTGATTTTAAAGATGCAAATTGTAAATCATTAATTTCAAATCCTATTTATATTAACCCCAATAATCTGAACAATTATATTGATTACGATTACACAAATATTGGTAGCAATGTGTTTAGGTGTACTGTTAAAAATGCTGACTCTTCAACTCATAAATTTGTTTGGCAATATTTAAATCAAACCAATTCTTTTCCAAAAGGAAATACTTTTGAATTGCCCGCAATTTCAATAGAAGGGGTTCACAAAGTTGATTTATTAGCAATTAACAAAGCTACAAACGATACAACAATAGTTTCAAAAAACTTAGCTACATCTGCCAATACCGATTGTAGTTCAAATTTTGAATATTCGATTTCGCCAATTAGAGATACTTTGCAATTAAAAAAGGTTTTAATTGAATATGTAAATGAAAATGGATCAATTTATTCAAGCAAAAATTTTGAACAATTTACGGGTTTTGTAATTAAAGAAATTGAAAATTATAAAGACATAGTTCCTGGAAAAAAAACCATAAAAGTTAAAATACTTTTCTCTTGTAAATTAAGTGATGGCGTAAATATTATTGATTTAAAAGATATAGACGCAGTATTTGCGTTTAGTTATTAGCATTTTACTTTTCATAAAATTCAATTGGTAAACCGTAAAGGTTGGTAATAAAAGTAAAATGTTTACTAGTAAATTCATCAATTCTCATTGGTTCATGCATTCATTTTTTTAACAATTTCTTTTAAATTATTTACTTCAAATGAATCATGTCGTAAGCCTAAATCTTAAGGATTGCTTAGTCGCGAAGGTGGGTTTGGGAATGAAAAAAGTTCAATAATGTATTTATCATTTAAAGCCAAAACTAACTGAATAGAATCTCGTTTTTTTCTATATTCTACTTTTAATATTTTTAATCTTAAAATATTAGTATAAAAGTTTTTCAAAATCTCATAATAGCTTCAAATTATAGCTTAGTGGTGAATTTAATTTAGCATAAAATAAGTTAAGTTTTCAACTTTTTCTTTTTAGCACTTGGGAATAAAATGTTGTTTAAAATTAATCTATAACCGGGTGAGTTTGGGTGCAAGTTTAAATCTGTTGGCGGTTCTCCTACAATGTGTTGGTAGTCTTCTGGGTCGTGTCCACCATAAAAAGTCCAAGTTCCTTTTCCTAAAGTTCCGTGTATGTATTTTGCTTCTTTTAAAATTTTATTTTCACCTAAAATCAATACATCGCTTTTAATAAATTGTTTTCTAAAAGCTGTTGTTTGTCCCATAAATCCTTTTACGGTGCTTGTATGATTTTGGCATAACATAGTTGGAACTAAATCCCATTTAGCCGAAAACTCAAACAAAGAAAAAACATCATTGTCTTCGTTAACTGCCCTAGTTTCAGGTGAAGCATCAATGTAAGAATACTCATATTCGTATGGATTCATTACCAAATTATAATCTTTGAAAGCTATGGTTTGGCTAAAATCAAGTTTACTGTTTGCATTTTGATCAGCTGGATCACCATCGAACATTTGTTCACAAATATCAACTCCATCGGCACTTAAAGCTATATCATAAGTGTCGGTAGCACTGCACATGGCAAATAAAAATCCACCTCCTAAAGTAAAATCTCTTATTTTTTTTGCAACTGCTAGCTTTAATTCTGATACTTTTTTAAAACCATGTTTGGCTGCCATTGCTTCATTTTCTCTAACTTCTGCTTGGTACCAAGCTGCATTTGCAAACTGGGTATAAAACTTTCCGTACTGTCCCGTAAAATCTTCGTGGTGCAAGTGAAGCCAGTCGTATTTTACTAGTTTATCGCCTAATACTTCATCATCAAACACAACTTCGTAAGGAATTTCAGCATAAGTTAATACCATTGTTACTGCATCGTCCCAAGGTTGTTTGGTTTTAGGTGAATAAACAGCAATTTTGGGAGCTTTGTAAAGCTTTACCAATTCCATATTAACATCTGGTTTGGCTATTTGCAGTAGTATTTCAGTTACCTGAGGTTCGCTTATTACTTCATACGAAATGCCTCTAATTTTTAATTCTCTTTCGTAACTTTGGTCATAACCAAACATAAAACTGCCTGCTTTATAATTTAGTAACCAATCTACTTCTACATCTTTTTGTAAAACCCAATAAGCCAAGCCATAAGCCTTTAAATGGTTTTTTTGGTTTTCATCCATAGTAATTAATATTCTGCTTGCAAAACAAGAACTAGAATAAATGAACAGAATTAGAAAAAGTAGTTTACGCATTGTTATTTTCTTTTACTTCAAATATACTTTTACTAAATAATTTATACAATGATTTTAAATTATCGTTTTTAATTAGTGATAAATGGTCATTCATCGTATTCATATCATTTCTAACTGCCGGGCCAGTTTGAATAGTGTTGGGGTCAAATAAAAATGCATTATTTATTGATTTAGTCAATAAATTTTTTAATAAGATGTAGTTTAAATGTTGATTTTCAAGTTCGTTTTTAGCCAAATTTATTAAATGATTACTGAAATTATTTGTAATGGTAGCAGCTAAATGCAAATATTGTCTATTGCTACTATTTATATTTATAATATCATTTGAAACGCTTTTAGCAAATGATTCTATAATAGTCAAATTAGTTTCACTGTTTGCTTCTATACAAATAGGGGTATCTTTAAAACTAACAAATGTGTTTTTGTTGATACTTTCAATTGGCCAAAAAACCGCTTTGTTTTTATGATTAATTATTTCATTTATTGATTTTAATCCAGAAAAATGAACTACTAATCCATCAATTGCTTCTAATTCGGTTGAGATAACTTTTATTGAATCATCATTTACACATAAAAAGTATAAATCTAATTTCTTAGGAATATCTTTAATATTTTCAAAAATTTTCAGTTTAAATTTTTTTGAAAGTTCATTGGCTGTTATTAAATTTTTGCTATAAATACCAATCATTTCAATATTTGAATTTAAGCAAGACAACGCCAGAGCGGTTGCCATATTTCCACTTCCAATTATAAATACTTTATTCGTTTTCACTATTTCACAATTATAATAAATTAAAATTGTGAAAATTAATAAATAAACTTAATCTTGCTATAAAAATACTTTATATTTATGAAAAAAATATTATTACTATTAATCACACTTGTAACTTTTAACAGTTTCACAAATGCTCAAAACAAAGAAATGCCATGGCAAATAAGCCTAGGAGCAGGTATTTCTGAATATTATGGAGATTTAGGAAATGGCTTTTTTAAATTTGATTTAACTCAACACGACATTTCTAGTAATGGAGACGGGAGATCAAAAAATTTACCAGGAATTGTGTCTTTTGGTTTAAACAAATATGTTAACTCCGATTTTGATTTGGCTATTAGAGCTTACAATGGCGAATGGGGTTATTTTAAAGAATTTAATAAGCCAAATGTAATAGGTAATTTTTATAGAAATTCAATTGGATTAGAATTTACACCACGTTGGAAATTTTTAGCAAATGACAAAGCTAGATTTGTTCCTTACTTAACAGCGGGTATTGGAACTCGAATGGTAGGAATGCCTGGAAAAGAGTTTAAAGATAATTTATTTGAATTTACTTTACCTGCAGGATTTGGTTTAAATGTACGTTTAACTAATAAATTAGGTTTAAATGTTCAATCAAATTACATGTGGACTAGCAATGATGAATCGGAAGGTTTAGTTGAATTAACTTTCGATCAAGTTTGGAATCATACTATTGGTGTAACTTTCAACTTAGGAAAAATGGTTGATACCGATGGAGATGGTGTTAGTGACAAAAAAGACAAATGCCCCAATACTCCAAAAGATGATTTAGTGAATGAGACAACTGGTTGCTCAATTGATTCTGATAACGATGGAGTTGCAGATAATAAAGATGCTTGTCCTTTAGTTGCTGGAATTGCTTCATTTAAAGGATGCCCGGATACTGATAATGATGGTGTGCAAGACAGTGACGATAAATGCGCTACAGTTGCAGGAATTGCTGCTTTTAAAGGTTGCCCTGATACGGATAACGATGGAATTCAAGACAGTGAAGATGCTTGTCCTACAATTGCTGGTATTTCAAAATTTAATGGATGTCCTGATACGGATGGAGATGGATTCCAAGACAGTGAAGATGCTTGTCCTACCATTTCAGGTATTGCAGCTTTCAAAGGTTGTCCTGATTCTGATGGAGATGGAATTGAAGATAAGTTTGATAATTGCCCAAAAGTTTTTGGTGTAGCTTCAAATAATGGTTGTCCTGAATTGAAAGCAGCAGTTAAACAATTATTTGAAAAAGCTTTGCTAGGTGTTCAATTTGAAACAGGCAAATCGGTTCTAAAATCTAGTTCATTTGCAATTTTAAACAATGTTGCTAAAATAATGACTGAAAATCCAACTTACAAACTTTATATAATGGGACATACTGATAATGTAGGTGATCCAGCTAAAAATTTGAAACTTTCTCAAGAAAGAGCATTAGTAGTTGAAAAATACTTAGAAAGTAAAGGGGTAAATACCAATAGGGTTCGTTCAGAAGGATTTGGTGATACCAAACCTGCATATGACAATAATATAGCAGAGGGTAGAACAAAAAATAGAAGAGTTGAATTTAAAGTTGAATTTGAAGAGTAGATAAGTTTTAGTATTTTCATTAAAGGGAATTTGAATTTCAAATTCCCTTTTTTTATTCCATTTATTTGATAAAAATTCCTTTTGAAAAAAAAGAAAACAGAACTACAAATAAATTTTTACATTCGCCACCCAATTAATTTTTTAACAAAATATGAAAAGAATAATTACAAGTTTACTATTAATTTTGATATTAGGAGTAGAAGTATCAAAAGCAGACGAAGG
This sequence comes from Bacteroidota bacterium, assembly GCA_037141455.1. Lineage (GTDB taxonomy): Bacteria > Bacteroidota > Bacteroidia > UKL13-3 > UKL13-3 > JAAFJM01. Next base: position 3,822 of record JBAXCN010000072.1, on the reverse strand, counting down.
AATGTGGTTTTTAATGTCAATAAAACGACTAAACCAAAGAGACATGGAAAAAATGGGTCTTCAGTTAACAGCCGAAGAAATTTACTCAATTAATAATAGCTCGTTAAAAGATGCTATTGTACAATTTAATGGTGGTTGTACTGCCGAATTAATATCAAAAGACGCATTGGTGTTAACCAATCATCATTGTGGTTACGATGCTATTGCTGAATTATCAACCCCAGAAGCCAATTATTTAAAAAATGGTTATTGGGCTGCTTCAAAAGACAAAGAATTAAAGCCTAAAAGTTTGTATGTACGTTTCTTTGTAAGAATGGATGATGTTTCAAAGCGTATTTTGGCAAAAGTAAACGCACAAATGACTGAAGCCGAAAGAGAAAAAGCGATTAATGAGGAAATAGCTATAATTGAAAAAGAAAACAATGAAGGCGGAAAATATACCGTTTCGGTTCGTTCATTTTTCCAAGGTAATGAGTTTTATTATTTCGTATATCAAGATTATAAAGATGTACGTTTTGTAGGAACTCCACCTGAAAGCATTGGAAAATTTGGTGGTGATACCGATAATTGGGAATGGCCGCGCCAAACGGGTGATTTTTCAATGTTTAGAATTTATGCCGATGCAAACGGAAATCCAGCAGATTATTCAGTAAACAATGTGCCTTTAAAACCTAAAAAACACTTAACTGTAAATATTGGCGGGGTAAAGGAAAATGATTTTGCAATGATTTTGGGTTATCCAGGTAGAACCAACAGATGGATGCCTGCTGGAGGTATTGAACAAAATGTGAAATTTGCTTATCCGGCTTGGGTAGAAGGATCAAAAGTGGGAATGGATAATATGAAAAAGTATATGGTCCAAAGCGATAAATTAAATTTAATTTATGCATCAAAATTTGCAGGTGTGGCCAATTATTGGAAAAATCGCCAAGGTATGATTGATGCTTTAACAAAATTTGGAACAGCAAAATCGAAAGCGGAACAAGAAGCTAAATTTAATGCTTGGGCAAACAAACCTGCTAATAAAAGTAAATATGGAACAGTAGTTGAAAAAATAAATAAATATTATAACTTAACCAACGAAAAGGCAAGACATGATAACTATTTACAGCAATTAGTTCGTACTTCATCTTTTGGTTTTATATCAAGAGGTTTTGGTAAACAATTAATGAACTATGCAGCGGCCGATGTTGCTGGAAGAGATAAAATGAAGCCTGAATTGATTGAAGAAATTAAATCATTTTTTGCTGAAATGCATTTACCTGCAGAAAAAGACATTTTAAAAGCTCAATTGGCTTTGTATTCATCAAAATCAAAAGGATACGGAATTGCACCTTCTTTACTTGCTATTGGTAATAATTTTGATAACTATGTAAATTCAGCATTTACATTAAGTATTTTTACTTCTGAAGAAAAGATGATGGCATTTTTAGATGTACCATCAAAAGGTATGTTAACCAACGATCCTATTTTTGCCTTATCAAACGATTTATTAACTCATTTAACTTCAAAATCTGATACCATCACTAAAGCTCAAAACGAATTCATGGCTTCGTACCGTTTAATGGTTGAAGGTTTAAGAGAGTCGAAATTGGCTCCTATTCAATATCCAGATGCCAATTCAACTTTGCGTTTAACTTACGGAAAAGTTAGAGCATTACCAGCTGATAAAAGAAACGATGCTAAAATAAATAACTATACTACTATGGAAAGTATGGTTAAAAAATACAAAGCTGGTGATGCTGAGTTTGATTTACCTGCTCGTTTATTAGAATTATATAAACAAAAAGATTTTGGAAGATATGTTGATGCCAAAGGATACATGCCAGTTTGTTTTTTAACCGATAACGATATTACAGGCGGTAACTCAGGTTCACCAGTTTTAAATGGAAAAGGTCAACTAATTGGTTTGGCTTTTGATGGAAATATTGAAGCAATGGCGGGAGATGTTATTTTTGATAAAAAACTACAAAGAACCATTAATGTAGATATTCGTTATGTGTTATGGATTATTGAAAAATATGCCAATGCTAAACACATTGTAGATGAGATGGATGTAGTTACTAACTAATTTTTTCAATAGCAAAGCATGAAAAATTGCATTTTATTTTTGTGTATAGTATTGGTCGTTTTGGCTTGTGGAAACAATTCAAGGTCAAAACTACCCGCATCGGGAAATTACGGCACCAAGGTTAAAACCGATTCCGTTATTACCGTAAATGATGCTATTAACCTCATGCAATCAAACACCAAAGCCAATGTAAATGTAACCGGTATAGTTGAAAAAGTATGCGCAGGCGAAGGTTGTTGGTTAACATTGGAAAACAAAAATGGAAAAGCACTTTTTGTGGAAGTGGAAAATAAAGCATTTGTTTTACCATTAAATATAGAAGGAAAATTGGCAACCATAACTGGAATGGTTGTTAAAGATACCAATACAAATAAAATAAAAGTGTTGGCTAAAGCAATTAATATTCAATAATAAAAGAGGCTGTTTTAAAGTAACAGCCTTTTTTATTTTAATTAAGAAAGACCTTTTTAGAAACAAGTTTTTTATTGTGTTAATTACCGTAAGCATTTATTCTTGTATTTCATTTAACTTTTTGCTGAAAGCAATAGTTAAACATTTATAACAAATAAAATAGGTATTGTAAAGTTAATTAAACTATTATTTCTTAATATGAATAGAAAAATTATTTATTATTTGGTAGGCATAACTATTATTGGTTTATTGGCTTGGCCAAAAATTTTTCCAAAAAATAGTGAACAAAATTCACCCAATGCCAAAGCATTAAAAGCAAATCCAATTAAAGTTAATGTGGTAGTAGCCCAAAAACAAAATATAGCCAGCACCATTCAAGCCATTGGCAATGTAATGGCAGATGAAGAAGTGGAACTTCATGCAGAAACTCAAGGAAAAATTACACAAATTTATTTTACCGAAGGTTCAACTATTGCCAAAGGCAAACAATTAATAAAAATAGATGATGGCAGTTTGCAAGCACAATTAAAAAAAGCTTTAATTACAAAAAAACTAAAAGAACAAACGGAAAATAGAAATAAACAACTGCTTGAAAAAGGTGGAATTAGTGAAGAAATTTACGAAATTTCGTTAACTGATTTAAATGCTACAAAAGCTGATATTGATTTATTAAAAGACCAAATAAAACACACCGAAATTACTGCGCCTTTTAATGGTAAAATTGGTTTGAAATATGTAAGTGTAGGTTCGTTCGTTAATACTACAACAAAAATTGCCTCTATCCAAAAAATTGATAAAGTAAAAATTGAGTTTTCGATACCTGAAAGATATGTTTCGCAAATAAATAATGGAACTGTTGTTAACTTTTTAGTTGATGGAATTCAAAATTCGTTCGAGGCGGTAATTTATGCCATTGAACCCAAGGTTGATGCGGTGAACAGAAATGTATTGATTAGGGCAGTTTGTAATAATACTGATGGTACTTTATTGCCAGGAATGTTTGCCAAAGTTAACGTTTCGTTGAGCAACAAAACTGGAGTATTTTTAATTCCAACTCAATCTATTATTCCAATTTTAAAAGGACAAAAAGTATTTTTAGTAAAAGGCGATTCGGTTGTAGAACAAAAGGTAGAAGTAAGTGGAAGAAATGATGTAAATGTAGAGGTAGTAAGCGGACTAAAAACTGGCGATTCGGTGGTTACCAGTGGAATTATTCAAATGAAACAAGGAGTGAAGGTTAAAGTACAAAAGGGCATCTAGCTTCTGGCTACTGTAATAAGCAATTAGCAATAGGCAATATGCAAAAACAATTTAACAATCCAACCATCTAACAATCCAAC
>JBAXCN010000071.1:0-14955 GCA_037141455.1 Bacteroidota bacterium | reverse complement strand
TACAAACTTTGCTTATTTATTCTCACAAGTGACGCTCGCGTTGCGATGCTTAACATTTGAGAGAGCTAGGAAATTTATAAGCACGGCTCATTTTTTTTGTTTAATAGCAAAGTTACAAACTTTGCTTATTTATTCTCACAAGTGACGCTCGCGTTGCGATGCTTAACACTTGCGAGAGCTAGGGGCGAGAGCTATGGAACAAAACAACAATTCAACAATTCAACAATTCAACAATCCAACAATTTAGCTAAACACTCAAAACTACACTTGCATTTCCGCCATCAAACTTTCCTGCGGGATCATATTTGGTTATTTTAACACTGATGCTTTCTAAATGATTGTAGTCATTTTTCAATTGATTGATAATGCTTTGTGCAACTGTTTCAATAAAATCTCGTGGCTTTTCCATTTCGATTTTTACAATTGAAAACACTTTTTCGTAATCCAACACATCGCTAATGCTTTCAAAGGTTTTGCTATCTAACACATTTTCAGTTAGAAAAACATCTACTTTAAATTTGCCCCCTTTTACCTTTTCAAAATCGTACATTCCGTGGTAAGCAAAAAATTCGAGGTTTTCTAAACAAGTTTGAACTTTCATGTGTTGTAATTATAATAAACAAAAAAACTATTTTCGCACCGTAATAAAAAGCCAAGCTTATAAAAAAACATTGGTTTAAAATATAAAAAACATGACAACAAACTCGCAAGAATTTACAAAAGCCAACAAGCAAGATGTTTACAACCATCCCGATTATTATTTATTGGATGAATTATTGAGTGAAGAACATAAACTAATTCGAAGCACAGTGCGCGATTATGTTAAAAAAGAGCTTTCACCCATTATTGAAGATGTGGCTCAGAAAGCTGTATTCCCTCGTTTTATGGTTAAACAGTTGGGCGACTTGGGTTGCTATGCTCCGCAATTACCAGTAGAATATGGTTGTGGTGGAATGGATTACATTACCTACGGAATAATGATGCAAGAGTTAGAGCGTTGCGATTCAGGCGTTCGTTCTACTGCTTCGGTTCAGGGAAGTTTGGTGATGTACCCAATTTACAAATTTGGAAGCGAAGAGCAAAAACATAAATATTTACCCCAATTAGCCAAAGGCGATATGCTAGGTTGTTTTGGTTTAACAGAGCCAAATCATGGTTCTGATCCAGGTGGAATGACTACTAATTTTAAACCTGCTGGCGATGGCAAAAACGTTATATTAAACGGTGCTAAAATGTGGATTTCAAATTCACCTTATGCCGATGTAGCAGTGGTTTGGGCTAAAAACGAACTGGGAAAAATAAAAGGAATTATTGTGGAACGTGGCATGGAAGGATTTACCACTCCAGAAACGCATAACAAATGGAGCTTACGTGCTAGTGCAACTGGCGAATTAGTGTTTAACGATGTGTTGGTTCCTATTGAAAATATTTTACCAGGAGTGGAAGGTTTAAAAGGCCCTTTAACTTGCTTAAATAGTGCTCGTTACGGAATAAGCTGGGGCGCTTTAGGTGCAGCCATGGATTGTTACGATACCGCATTGCGTTACAGCAAAGAGCGTATTCAGTTTGGTAAACCCATTGCTGGTTTCCAATTGCAACAAAAAAAATTAGCCGAAATGATTACCGAAATTACCAAAGCGCAATTATTGACTTGGCGTTTGGGCGTTTTAATGAACGAAGGCAGGGCTACTCCAGCTCAAATTAGTATGGCAAAGCGTAATAATGTTGATTTGGCATTGAATGTAGCACGCAATGCACGCCAAATGTTAGGCGGAATGGGTATAACTGGCGAGTACCCAATTATGCGCCACATGATGAATTTAGAATCGGTAGTTACTTATGAAGGTACCCACGATATACATTTATTAATTACAGGGTTAGACATTACTGGCGAAAACGCTTTTGTATAAGCGTCTGCAAGAAAGCACCAATTTCTTCGTTATGCTCGCTATAAAAATGGTCATTTGCAAATAGCAAACTCCCATTTTTCTAGCTTCACAAGCCTCGAACTTGATGTTTTCTTATCAGACACTTAATTTTATTGAAATAAATACATAAAAATTTATAAAGGCTAAAAGTGAAATCTTTTAGCCTTTTTTTATTGATTATTTTAATTGTAACAAAAACTGTTATTTCACTATTCAATTACAAAAATTTTCGTTTTTTTCAAATAGGCTAAAACCTTACGGTCATTTATTTATTTTTAAAATAGTTTTTGGCAGTGCGAACGGTAATACCAAGTGCCCTCTTGCAACAGTTTTTATTAAGATAGAAAGCCGAACCTAGACTATTAATTTTTAATTTATTTTCATTTCAAAAAACTTCAATTAAAATCTATCTTATTAAACCACAAAATACCCTGTAGATTTACCCCGTCCCTCCTTTGTAATGATTCCTTTTAAAACTAATTCAGTCAAAGATTTCTTTACAGTTGGCAAAGCCATATCCAATTTTTTAGCTATATCACTAGACCCACATCCTGCGTGGTTTTGAATAAAGAACAAGATGCGTTTCTCGCGTTGTGAAACCGGCTGTTTTGCACTGCTTTCCTTCAATTTAACCAGCAACTGCTCCTGTACATTTATCAAACAATTGATAAAAAAAGTTAGCCAGTCCGTAACATTTTCACCTGGTCTGTTTTGCTGCGTTTGCATGAGCACCTTGTAATATTCTGCTTTTCTGCTTTCAATTTCATGCTCAAAACTAACATATTGAATCCAAGAATAACCATTTTTTAAAAGCAGTAAACTACCAAGTAATCTGCTTAATCTTCCGTTGCCATCTTGAAATGGATGGATGCTTAAAAATTCGTAAACAAATAAAGCTGCCTTAATCAAAGGAATTGTTTCCTTGTCTGAATGATACCATTCAAACAATTGCGTCATGGCATCCTGTGTTTCTAATCCTGGTTGTGTGGTTTTAAATATAATTTGCTTTGTGCCATCAATCAAATTGGCTTCTACGGCATTACTCACTTGCTTGTAGTTTCCTCTGTGCCATGCATCTTTATCGCCATGTAGCATCAATATTTTATGCAAGTTTTTTATTTGACTTTCAGAAATAAGAATTGATTCGTAGTTTTCAGCTATCGTATCTAAGGCTTTAAAATAACCAATTACTTCCTGCTCGTCTCTTTCTTCTAATTTGGAAATAGACAATTTTTCAATCAAAACGGCTACTTCATCATCCGTCATCTTTGAACCTTCAATCCGGGTTGAAGCCCCTACACTTCTTACGGTGGCAATGGATTTTAATTGTTTCAAAGAAGCACCTTCACGCATTTCAATAGTTGCCCAAGAAGCATCAAATCTGTCTATTTTACTTAATTCAATCAAGAGTTTCATGCCCAAATCAAGCTTCAAGGTATGTATTAGCAAACTCATAAATATTCGTATTTATTCGCAAATATACGAAAAAATATACGATTGAAACAAATAAATATCCGTATTTATTCGTAAATAAACTAATTTTGATACGAATGGTTTAATGCCATACCAAAAAAATATGACATCATCCGTTCTCACTCGTACAGTGTTATTAAGTTAATCACTTTTAAAGCGGAAAATTTTTAATTACTTTTCTCGAATACGCTCGAACTGACCGAACCGTATAGTCCTGATATAGGCTGATTCCTAATATGTTGACAATTTATTCCTAACTCAATACTAATTGTTCATTTCCTATTAACTTCAGCAAAATTCCTATTGAATTCATCCCCAATTTTCAGGGCTTATTTCTCAGAATCTTTTAAGGTTTAAAATTTTTAATAACAAATACATCAGGAAAGTTTTTTAAAAAATTGATGCTGAGCGTGGGTGGGCAATTAAAAATAAAAACTTTGATTAGAAGCCAAACTACCTAATCGTTTGGAAATAAATATTTTTTAATTAAAGTATCTAATAAGTCTTTGTCTATTGGCTTAAACAGAACATCATTAAAGCCAAAATCTTTCCATTCAGCAATGCTTTTGGTAGAATCTGCAGTAAATAAAAGTATAGGTGTATATGTGTATTTGCTTTTATCGTGTTGTTTTAAAATATCAAAAGTTTGCACCCCATTTAACGTTGGCATATTATAATCGGTTAAAATTAAATCAAACTTATTTTCTCTATGATAATTTATGCCTTCCATCCCAGATAGAGCCGTTGTTAATGTAATGTCAAAATCTTTTAAAAGAATTTTGAACAATACAAGATTTATAATTTCATCGTCAATAACCAATATTCTTTTACTCATAGTTTTTAAGACTTTTTGATGGTAAAATTCCAAAATGTGCTTTATATTTTCTGGTGAAATAATAGCTGTTTTTAAACCCGTTAATACTTGCTATTTCACTAATAGATAGTTTTTTTTCCAATACCAATTCATGTGCCTTAATTAATCGTTGCTCAAAAATTAATTCAAAGACCGTTTTTCCCGTTAATTTTTTTACATATTTCTGCATATTACTAGTACCCATAATAAAATGAGCAGCTATTTGAGCAAGTTTTAAATTTTCGTGAGAGTAATTCAAAGCAATATATTTTTTTAGCTCCTTCAAAAAAAGTTCGTCTTTAGTTTGTATTTCATTTAATGAAATGCCACTTATTAATTCTCCACTCAGTTTATTTTTCTGCAACGAAAGTTTATTTTTACACCTTAAAAACAACTCTTTAGATAAAAAGGGCTTTGTTAAAAAATCATCTGCACCCAATTCCAAAGCATTTAACTTGTCTTCGCTCATCGATTTTGCAGTAAGAATTATAAACGGAATTGAATATGTAAGTTTAGATTTTTTTAAGTTGGCCAACAAGTTTACTCCATCCATTTTTGGCATCATCCAATCCGAAATAATCAAATTGATTTTTTTTGATTTGATTATTAAAAGCGCTTCGTCACCATTTGCTGCCTGTAAAGTTTTATATCCCTCCAATTCTAACATATCGCAAATATTAGATCTGATAATTGGATCATCCTCCACTACTAATATTATATCTTTCATTGAATTCTTTTGGGTAAAATTTCTTTAATTTTATTTTAGTTAATTGAAATTGTTTCATTATTTTTTTTGTTTTAAATGCATCATTTATTTTATATCCACCTTTTAAAAATAAGGTAGATGTATTTTCAATTATATAATCACAATCTTCAATTTTAACATAAAAGGACTTACTTACTAATTTGAATTTATTTATCTCAAGAAGTTCCAAAAAAGCATTCTTGTCTGAATGAGAATATTGAAACCACAATTTCTTATTATCTATACAAAAAACAACTATTGCTAAAATAATATTTACTTGAAAAAATAATATTTCACTAAAAGAAAAAAACCAAAATTCAGTAACTGATTCTAAAACCAATCGATTAGTTTTTTGGCTTGTTTCGAGATCCACAAATAAATATCCATCAAGTTTTGGTAGATTTTTCACACTTCCAAAATAAAACGAGAAAACGTTTTACTAATAGGTGTTTTGAGGAAAATTTATTGTAAAAAGAGCATTATTATTTTTATCTATTTCATATTTTAACTTGAATCCGTGTTGCACTGCAATTAGTTTGACTATAGATAGTCCTAAACCAATTCCAGCTTGTTCATATTTTTCTTTTTTAAATTGTAAAAACGGTTGAGAATTCTCAAATTCTATTATTTCAAAATTGTGTCTGTTGCTATGTTGAATCTTAATTTCAATTGCTTTTTCTTTTTGTAATAAACTTAAAAATACTTGGTCATTTTTTAAGGTAAATTTAAATGCATTATCAACCAATTCTGTAATAATTGTCATCATCAATTTTCTATCAAATTGAATAGTATCAACATTAGAAGAATAAATTAAATCTTCTCTTCTATTATAGTTTTTTGCTATATTTATTAAGGTAGTACTAATACTTGTTTCTTTAATTACTTCAGAATAAAAACTATAATTTCCATCTTCTAATTGTTTATAATAATGGATATTAGAAAGAGAACGGTGTAAGCGCTTGCTCGATGTATTTAAAACTTGTAAGAGTTCTTCTACTTCTGTTGAATAGTTTTTTACACCCATTTCCTGAAGCAGTGTAATTGAAGTTAATATGCCGTTCATAGGTGTATTAAGTTCATGCATTTGAACCGAGCCATATTGCTCAATTAAATCTTGCTGCTTATTGTAATATATTTTTCTCTTTCTTTCTGATTCTTCTAATCTTAATGAAACTATTTTCAATAAATCTTGAAGTAAAAATGGTTTTATCAAATAATCATCCGCACCCAAATTCATTCCATTCCTTATATCTTCGTGATTGCTTTTTGCCGAAATAAAAATAAATGGTGTTAAAGTAAATTTTTCATCACTTTTAATCTCATTTAAAACCCCATATCCATCCATTAGTGGCATCATAATATCACAAAGAATCAAATCAGGATTTATTTGTTTAGCCAAACGCACCCCTTCAATTCCATTTTCGGCAGTGAAAATTTCAAAATCATTTAAAGAAAGTACATCAGATATATTATCTCTTATATTGTCTTCATCTTCTATTACTAATATTTTATTCATTTCGGATTTTATTTTTTTAATGTTATTTCTAATCTAGTTCCTACCCCTTCTTCAGATTCAATTTTTATTTCGCCATTAAGCCTTTCAACCATTTTTTTAACTATGAGTAAGCCCAAACCTACTCCATGAATTTTCCCAACATTACTAGCCCTGTAGAACTGTTCAAACAGTTTAGGTTGGTCCAATTTGGGTATTCCAATACCAAAATCTTGCAATGCCAAAACAACATGATTCCTTTGATAGTTTATTTCTATAAACGGGTTTGGTTTACCAATTGAATATTTTATTGCGTTATTTGTTATATTTTCAAGTATATGTTCAAGTATCTTGATATCTGTGTTAATTTTAAATGGTTTCCCTTTTACTCTCGTTTCAATTTTTATATTGATTTTATTAGAAGTAAATAGATAATCTATAATTTCTATAACTACTTCTTTCAAGTCAATCGTATCCAAATTTATGGCCATTTTGTTTGCATCAATTTTTCCAAGAATCAGTACATCATTGAGTAAAGTTGTCATATGTGTTACTTCATTTTGAATAATTTGATTATACTTATTCAATTTTTCATTAATTGGGATATTTAATTTTTTTAGATTCATGGCAATTAGCTCATTACTGCTGCTAATGCTTGTTAAAGGAGTTCTAAACTCATGGGAGGTAAGTGATACAAACCTGCTTTTTAACTCTCCTAATTCTTTTGCTTGAATCAAATTTTGTTTCAAATTTTCTTCCGCACTTTTAGAAGTGGTTATATCACTAATTTGTAAGCAATAAATTTTAGTAGGTTCCACTGTTAACACAAAAATTCGTGCTTTATTCCATATTTGCTTATTGTTTTTATGCAATGAATATTCAAAACCCCTTTCAACACCATCATTAGCAACCTCCAATAATGTATTGTAAGTACTTAAAAGAAAAGGATATTTACCAATTAATGATTCAAATTTTTGATTGATGTATTCGATTTTGGGTACTGCCAAGTTCTCCGGATCTTTAGCCCAAACATTTGTTATAACAAACTCTTCATTAATCTCAAAAACAATATCTTCTATTGATGTTAAAATGGCTTTAATTTGTGCTTCACTTTTTACAAGTTCTTGCTGGGTTTTAACTATTTGTAATTCAATTTTATTTTTCTCTAAAATACTGCTTATATTACCTAAAAGAGGTTCAATTTTTTCAACCAAATCAAGAGAATATCCTTCTGGATTATTGGCCAATCCTAAAACAGCTATCATTTCTTTGTTCTTAAAAATAGGAATACCAACAAAGGTTTTTATAATTGGATGGCCGGGTGGTGTTCCGCCTGAATATGGATCGTTTACTGCATCATTGCTTATATGAATTGCTTTCTCCACCAATACCCTACCAAATAGGGTGTTTAAATTTCTAAATTCAACACCTTGTCTGACATGTTTTTCGTAAATTTCTTTTGAGGCTGAATCCCATGCAATATTAGTAAGAGCGATGGAGCGCATAAAAGGATTACCCTCTTTGTCAAATAATACCTCACAAATAAATCCAAAATCACTCTTAGTATCAAGCAAAATGCTATTTAACAGAATTCCAAAAGTTTTGCTTATGTCTCTAGTTTCAATGTATATTTTTTGAATTTGTGTAACTATTTCTAGGGATTTTTTTGCTTCTTTTAACTTTAAATCAGTAGCAATTTTTTCATCTACATTTCTAGAGGTTCCTATATATTGTATTTTTTTACTACTTTCATTATCCACCTTTTTTATAAATGTTTCTAAATAGGTGTAATCTCCATTTTTCTTTTTAAACCTGACTGTTATATATTCTAACTTTGCAGCTATTTTATTTTCCTTTGGATGGATTTTTAAGAATTTTATCCAGTCATTGTAATCTTCAGGATGAACAAAAATCAAAAACTTTTGGCCAATTAACTCCTCAGGTTTATAGCCTAAAATATCTAAACTACTTGGTGTTACAAAGTTTATTCGAGCTTTTTTATCAATTACATATATAAGCTCATTGATATTATTAAGGATTTGTTGGAAAGAATCCTCGGTTTTTTTAAGGTTTTTAGTGATTTGAAAGATTTCTGATACATCTGTCATAACTCCGCTTATTCCTAAAAAATTACCTTTAACATCTAAAATTGCTTCAGCCCGGTATCGTATATGATTTGTTTTATTTCCCTTTGTTTTTATTTCAGAATAACCTGTAGCTTGTGGAATTTCGCCACTTGCAAGTTTTAAGACAACTTGCTTTACTCTTTCTTGTATCTCATTATCTTGGTTTGCTGCAAATGGCTTGTTTAATATGTCTTGAATTTTAAATCCTGAAATTCTTTCATAACTTTCACTTAAAAAAATTACCACCCCATTTTTATTTAGTTGAAAAATGAAACTATTTGAATTATCAAGGAGTAATTGGTTATTTTTAATTGGATCAACAATGAATTCATCTAATTTTATTTCAGAGTCTATAAACACATAAGAAATAGCGTATATTTTATCAAATGAATCAGAAAAAATTACATTGACATACACTTCATAAATAGAATTGTTGACATTAATTGGGAAAGAAATAAAATCTATTAATGAATTTCGAATTTTATTCGAAATTATATCTGCATTGATTGATGTGTTTAATGATAAAAAATTACTGCCTATATTAATTGTCTTCTTAAATAGATTTGTAATTTTATTGTTTACTCCTAGAATTTCAAAATTTTGATTAATAAGTATTTGAGCATTAGCATTGATGGCTAGTTCAAAATAAAAATATTTTGGAATTAGATTTTGGTAATAATCAATCGATTTTAAATTATCCTTTACAATACCCGAAACTTTATAACTATTAAAGTGCAAACAATAATATCCATTATCTTTAGGAATAAATGAACATTTAATTTCACAAAATAAATATTGATTCTTTTTATTCTCAATTTGAATGAATAAATCATTGCTTTGACCAATGTTTGTTGATTTAATGATATTTATATTTTCTGAACGATTCGATTGAATGAGCTCAGTAAAATTTTCCGTTTTATGTAAAAATTCAGATTCAGCTAATTTTTCGTAAACATGATTTTTAAATATTATATTGAACTGAGAATCTAATAAAATAAAAGGGTCGGGTAAAGTTTGAAATACACCTGAAAATATCCTATTCTCCTTGTTGAAATCTTTTTCGAATTTTAATTGAGATGGTGTAATTATTTCAGAGTTGACATTATTTAACAATTTATTTTCGTAAATAAAATGATAAACTTCCTCAAAATTATTTTTACTAAAAATTTGATTTACTCCAAGCATCTTAATAGATTCCTTGAATGAACTTTCTTCAAATGCTGTTAACATAGCAATTTCTGTATCCACAGATTTGCTTCTAAAATAATGAATAATACTTTGAGAATCGTAACCAGGAAAATGATAATCCAGCAAAATAAGGTCGGGTAATTCGGCACTTTCTTTAAACTCTTCTAAAGCATCTATAGTATCAATCCATACTAAATTTATATAACGAGATATGGGTTTTAAAATTCTTTTTAACGCTAAAAAATCAGTCGCATCGTCTTCAATATAAACAATTTTAAAATTCATTTTACTTTATACAAATAAACAATTCATGTTTTTGTTTTAAATATTAAATTGAAGAATAAATGAGTTAATAAAAGGAATTTTATGTTTAAAATCCCATATTCATAAACTTAGGTTAACGAAACTTAAACATAAAAATTTGCAAAATGGGTATGTTTTTAACTATCATACTCAAATTGGTAGTTACATAAAAAATCAATATGTACATTTATTGATTATTAGTATATGAAAACTCGTTTTTGTATAAACTAATTAGTTTTAAATAACTATTTTGTATTAAAAATATTTATATATGGCAAATAGTACAATAAATATTATTTCAGCAATAATTAAGTTTTTTGCCCACAATTTTTTTATATGAATAAAACCAACAGTATTAAATATTAACAGTACAATTAAAGAAATGAGTAACATATTTTATTCAATATTTATTACAATACTAAATAAAATAGGTTACTTTCCAATACAAACAATATTGTTAAAGTTGTTGGTATTATATACTAAAAATATTAAAATGCTTTTTTAACACCAAAGTATACATCATCGAATGGAGTATTAAAATTAGGGAAAATATCAATATTGTATTCGTGTTTAACTTCTAAAATCATAAACAACGTTATAATTGCTATAACTAATAAATATAGAATAGAAAAAACTTTCATATTTAATTCAATTTTTTCTTTACGAATAAATTCTTTTTGAAAAGTATTTCCATTATTCAAAAAAGAAATGTATGACTCGTTGTATTTAATTGCTTTCATAATTTTTTATTCTTTTAAATGTGATTATTAATTGTTCAAGTTGTTAATTATTTTATTTGAGTTGTTGTTTTATCGTTTAAATAGCTTTTTCTAAAACACAATGCAAATAACAACCATTTAAATAAATAAAACAACAGTTTAAATAATTATAAATATTATTTATCTGATATTCATACATTTAAAATTAAAGAAAAAGTAAGATTACAAAAAATTGTGGGTAAAAGCGGGTAAAAACCTTTGCAAAAAGGAATTGCGGGAACCATATTTAAACCGTTTTCAAAATGCTTTTTTTTGATGAAAGCTCAAAAAGGTAATGATGGAACTGTTTAAGTATAATATTGTAAATTGCGTAATACATTATAATAAGCAACGATTTAAATGAAAAAATGTAGCTTTTTATTTACCAGTCAGCATAAAAAAGTTAAAGAAAGTAATCAATTGATTTGGTATAAAAAAAGTGGGGTTTACATCTTCAACCAATTTAATTTATTAGGAATGAAAGTGATTTCAGTATAAAAACAATTAAAAACGTTTTTTTAAAATATCATTTGCAGGCTTCCTCGCTTCCAATTTACCCTGTAGAGAATCTAAATTAATTGATAGTTGGAACAAATATTAGTAAAAGAATACCTATTGGTTTATAGCGTATTTACAAAAAAAGAGGTTGCCTCAAAAGGACAACCTCTTTGTATTATGTCACATGGAGCGTATACCAATAATTATCGGTAGAAATGTTATGAAAACGTGATTATTAAATTCTCGTCCATTGGTATTCGAAACCTCAAAATTTGCTTACCCCAAAGGGGTTCAACATCAAAAACCATGTTTCAAACACCTATGGTTCTCGTTCGGTAGCCATCGAACTTCGCTCAAACTGACGATCATTTTAAAGTAGTTGAGACAACCTCTTTTAACATTTATCGTGGTGTATCATGTCATTTATTGGTTGCTCTCTAGCAGTGCCAATTTGTATTAAAAATATTTATATAGGGCAAATATTACAAGTAATATAATTTCAGCAATAATTAAGTTTTTTGCCCACATTTTTTTTCTATGAATAAAACCAATGGTATTTAATATTAACAGTACAATTAAGGAAATGAGAAACATATTTTATTCAATATTTATTTACAATACTAAATAAAATAGGTTACTTTACAATACAAACAACATTGTTAAAGTTGTTGGTACTATATACTAAAAGTATTAAAATGCTTTTTTAACACCAAAGTATACATCATCGAATGGAGTATTAAAATTAGGGAAAATATCAATATTGTATTCGTGTTTAACTTCTAAAATCATAAACAACGTTATAATTGCTATAACTAATAAATATAGAATAGAAAAAACTTTCATATTTAATTCAATTTTTTCTTTACGAATAAATTCTTTTTGAAAAGTATTTCCATTATTCAAAAAAGAAATGTATGACTCGTTGTATTTAATTGCTTTCATAATTTTTTATTCTTTTAAATGTGATTATTAATTGTTCAAGTTGTTAATTATTTTATTTGAGTTGTTGTTTTATCGTTTAAATAGCTTTTTCTAAAACACAATGCAAATAACAACCATTTAAATAAATAAAACAACAGTTTAAATAAATATAAATACTATTTATCTGATATTCATACATTTAAAATTTAAAATAAAAAAAGCCAAAGTCTTTTGAACTTTGGCTTTTCATAAAAAATTAATAAAACTATAAGTTTCCAACCATGTTTTCAGGTTTTACCCAAGCAGTAAATTCTTCGCTAGTTAAGTATCCTAATTCTATTGCAGCTTCGCGTAAAGTTTTGTTTTCTTTATGCGCTTTTTTAGCAATTTTAGCTGCTTTTTCGTAGCCAATATGCGGGTTTAAAGCGGTAACCAACATCAATGAATTTTCTAAATGACGTTGGATAATATCGTTGTTGGCTTCAATACCAATGGCACATTTTTCGTTGAATGAAACACAAGCATCGCCAATTAAACGAGCACTTTGCAACACGTTAGCAGCCATTACTGGTTTAAACACATTTAGTTCAAAATGTCCGTTCATTCCACCAACGGTAACAGCCACATCGTTACCAATTACTTGCGCGCAAACCATGGTCATTGCTTCTGGCTGAGTTGGATTTACTTTGCCTGGCATAATAGATGAACCTGGTTCGTTGTCAGGAATCACTATTTCACCAATTCCACTTCTAGGACCAGATGAAAGCATCCGGATATCGTTGGCAATTTTCATTAACGAAACCGCTGTACGTTTCAATGCACCACTTAATTCTACCATGGCATCATGAGCGGCCAATGCTTCAAACTTATTTGGAGCAGTTACAAAAGGGTAACCTGTAAAGTCAGCAATTTTTTTAGCTACCAATACATCATAACCTTTAGGAGCATTTAAACCAGTTCCAACTGCGGTTCCGCCTAAAGCCAATTCTTGAATCATTACTAAAGCACCTTTTATACATCTAATTGAGTTATCAATTTGTTGCACATAACCGCTAAATTCTTGTCCCAAAGTTAAAGGGGTAGCATCCATAAAATGGGTTCTACCTGTTTTTACAATCGTTTTAAATTCTTTTGCTTTCGCATCTAAAGTATTGCGCAATAAAGTTAAACCTGGCAAAGTAATTTCTGCTACTTGTTTGTACGATGCAATGTGCATGGCTGTTGGAAAAGTATCGTTACTTGACTGCGATTTGTTTACATCATCGTTTGGATGTAACACTTTGTTTTCGTCTAATAAATTTCCACCATTGATTACGTGTGCGCGGTTAGCAATTACCTCGTTCGAGTTCATGTTACTTTGCGTGCCGCTTCCTGTTTGCCAAATAACCAACGGAAACTCTCCATCGTGCATTCCAGTTAAAATTTCATCACAAACTTTACTAATTAAATCGCGTTTTTCAGCAGGCAATACACCTAAATCGGTATTGGCATGAGCAGCAGCTTTTTTAAGGTAAGCAAATGCATGGATAATTTCCTTTGGCATGCTTGCCTCAGGACCTATTTTAAAGTTATTGCGGCTACGTTCTGTTTGTGCACCCCAATATTTTTCGGCAGGCACTTGCACCTCGCCCATGGTATCGTGTTCTATTCTGTATTTCATAATTTTTTGCTGCTAGCTTCTGGCCACTGGCCGCTAGCTATTTTATTCTATGCTATTAACTTTTATCTATAAACTCTTTTTGCCAGGGGCCAGCTGCTAGCTGCCAGAGGCAATTAGTTATTAATCGCAGCTATCCCCGGAAGTTCTTTTCCTTCAAAATACTCAAGCAATGCACCACCACCAGTACTTACATAACTTACTTGGTCTTCAAAACCAAATTTAGCAACTGCGGCAGCACTATCGCCACCACCAATTAAGCTAAATGCACCATTTTTGGTAGCTTCTACCACGGCAATGGCAACACTTTTGGTTCCATTTTCAAAATTACTCATTTCAAAAACTCCCATTGGACCATTCCACAAAATGGTTTTAGAGTTTTTAATTACATCGGCAAAAGTTTGACTGGCTTCCGTTCCAATATCTAAACCCATCCAACCCGTTTCAATTTGATGGTTACTGCAATTTTTAAAATTAGCATCATTACCAAATTTATCAGCCACTACTGAATCGGCAGGCAATAAAAGCTTAACCCCTTTTGCTTCTGCTTTTTTCAATAAATCTAGGCAAAGTTCCAATCTGTCATCTTCGCAAAGCGATGAACCAATTTCGTAACCTTGAGCTTTTAAAAAAGTATAAGCCATGCCACCACCAATAATGATATTATCTACACTATTGATTAAATTTTCGATGATTAATAATTTATCAGAAACCTTAGCACCACCAGTAATAGCTGTGAACGGACGCTCTGCATTTTTCATTACCTTTTCAGCATTGGCCACTTCGTTTGCCATTACATAACCACAGCATTTTTCAGTTGGAAAAAACTGTGCAACAATAGCGGTACTTGCATGTGCACGGTGTGCAGTTCCAAAAGCATCGTTTACATAAACATCACCTAGTTTGCTTAACTTTTCCGCAAAGCCTACATCCCCTTTTTCTTCTTCTTTATAAAAACGTAAATTTTCTAATAATAAAATCTCACCAGCTTTTAAATTTGCTGCTTTATCAAT
>JBAXCN010000070.1:0-14981 GCA_037141455.1 Bacteroidota bacterium | reverse complement strand
GTTTTAAAAATATCAAACCTCGATTCAACAATAGTTTTTGGCCACGAGTTATTACTTTCATCAATATCGGCAGTTTCTTTAAAAGGATCAATTACTATTGATTTTACTTCCTTTTGTTTTGCAAATGTTTTGGTAAATTTAGTTTCATCTTTACGCCAAATGTATGCACTGATTTGCTCTACTTCACTTGTTCCATCGGTATAATTCCATTGAATAATAACGGGCATTACACAACCACCTTTATTAGAAAAATTTAATTCATAATAAAAGTAATTTTCATAAATTTTGCTTTCTTCATTTGTTAAAACCGATAAGCGTTCGTTTACATTTTTTGTAGTTTCTAAAGGATAGTCTTCGGTTTTTAGTCTGTTGTAATAATAGTAATCTCTGAGAGAGGTGTCAATATCAACTAAAAAAGTCATACCACTATTTTTATTCCTAATTTTAGATACATATTCAAATTCTGTTGGAATTTCTCTTCGTTTAGTAGTAATTAATTTTTCGGGTACTTCTTTGGTATTATTTATTCGTATCAAACTTACCGAGTCTAAACTGATATCAACAGGGTCAATATCGTAAAACCAACCTCTCCAGAACCAATCCAAATCAACACCTGAAGCATCTTCCATGGTTCTAAAAAAATCGGATGGAGTAGGGTGTTTAAATTCCCAACGTTGCGCATATTGTTTAAAAGCAAAATCAAACAACTCTCTACCCATTACTGTTTCGCGTAAAATGTTCAATGCAGTTGCCGGTTTTCCGTAAGCATTTGCACCAAAATTATTGATGTTTTCGCTATTGGTCATTATTGGTTCCAATTGGTCTTTACTCAGTTTCATGTAATCTACAATTTTATGAGCAGGTCCTCTTCCAACAGGGTAATTATTATCAAATTCCGATTCAGTTAAAAATTGCACAAAAGTATTCAAGCCTTCATCCATCCAACTCCATTGGCGTTCGTCACTGTTTATAATCATAGGGAAAAAGTTATGTCCAACTTCATGAATAATTACACCAATCATTCCGTATTTGGTTCTTTCCGTATAGGTGCCATCGGTTTCAGTTCTTCCATAGTTAAAACAAATCATTGGGTATTCCATTCCGCTTGCAGCCTCTACACTTATGGCAGTTGGGTAAGGATAATTTACAGTAAATTTCGAATAAGTTTTAATGGTATGCGCCACTACTTTAGTGGAATATTTACTATACAATGCGTATGACTCTTTAGGGTAATAACTCATACACATTACATTTTTATTTCCTTGTTTTATTGCCATTGCATCCCACACAAATTTGCGTGAACTGCCCCATGCAAAATCCCTAACATTTTCAGCAGTATACAACCATGTTTTGTAATTGGTTTTATCAGGATTTAGTTCTTTTGCTTTTGCTTCTTCTAGCGTTACAATTTCAACAGGACTAGTTGCTGTTTGCGATTTTTTCCATTTTTCAAATTGCGCAGCATTTAATACTTGTTCGTAGTTTTTGCATTCTCCAGTTGAAGCTATAATATGGTCAGCTGGAACTTTCATTTTTACTTTAAAATTGCCAAATGCCAACGAAAATTCGCCTCTACCAGTAAATTGTTTGTTGTTCCATCCACCATAATCGTTATACACACACATACGCGGATACCATTGAGAAATAGTAAATAAACAGTTGCCATTGTCATCAAACATTTCGTAACCGCCACGTCCACCAATTTTCATTCGTTCAGGAATTTTATAATTCCATTTTATTTTAAAAACATATTTACCTTTACTTTTTAAAACCCTTGGTAAATCTATTCTCATCATGGTATTGTTTATAGTGTAGTTTAATTTATTTCCTGCACTATCAGTAACCGAAATAATATTTACTCCATATCCATTCAATTGCTTTATTACGTCTAATCCTTGTAATTCTCCATCAGTTACTGGTTTGCTTATTTTGCTACTATTAAAGTAGTTCGATTCTGTATTTGGGGCATGTTCATTTTCATCTAACTGCAACCATAAATAGTTTAAATTATCGGGCGAATTATTGAAATAAGTTATCTTTTCTGAACCTTCTAAAAGCAATTCTTTTTCATTTAAAAATGCGTCAATTTCATAGTCGGCTTTTTGTTGCCAATATTCATTTCCTGGAGCTCCAGATGCAGTTCTAAAATTATTTGCATCAGGTAAAATAGTTCCTAATTGTTCAAACTTATTGCCATGATTCGACTTTGGATTGTTTTGAATATTTTGAGCAACAATTATTTTAAAATAAATTACTGATAGGATAGAAAATAATATTTTTTTATACATGTATTTAAAAAATTAAGCTCCGAAAATAACAAAATAGTTTTAATGGCAATACTTTATTATAAACATAAAACCAATAAAAAGGCTTTACAACCTATTTATTGACATATATAAAGCCAATACTGCTGTTAATATTGATACACCATTTATATAAATAGTTCTTTTAACTTTAAATAAGTTTATAATTAAGTAGGTAAACAATATAGATACAAAAACAATAATTAATTGTCCAATTTCTATTCCTATGTTAAACGATAATAATGGAAACAGAATCGATTCTTCTTTACCCAACATTTGTTTTAACATATTTGAAAATCCCATTCCGTGTATCAAACCAAACACCATTGTTATTGTGTATTTGAATGAATTAAAAGTTTTGTTTTTATAAGTATTTACAATATTTAAAATACAAGTTATTAAAATGGTAACAGGTATTAAAAATTCAATAAAGGTGGAGCTAAATTCAATTATTTTAAAAACACTTAAAACCAAACTTAAACTATGCCCAATGGTAAATGCAGTTACATTAATTAGTAACTTTTTCAAGTCATTAAAATTGTATATGCAGCACAAAGCAATTAAAAACAATATATGGTCATAACCATTTAAATCGGTTATATGTTCAATTCCTATTTTAATCCAAATATAAATTTGATTCATTTATTTTTATTTAAAAACAATAATAAATTTTATTATCATATTTACAATTCAAGTTTTAAATTGCAGTATGATTCAACACTCAAAATGGTTTTTCTTTTTTTTATTATTAATACCTTTACAATCATTCAACAACTGTCATAAGTTTTATTTTAGTTTAACTGAAATTAAAGCAAACACAGTCAAAAATAGCATTACTATCAGTTCAAAATTATTTACAGATGATTTTGAAGCTGCTTTGTTAAATAAAACAAACAAAAAAATTGATCTAACAAAGTCAGTAAATGATACGAATGTACAGAAAGTAGTGTTTAATTATTTGGTTCAAAACTTAAAAATGGAGTTGAATAAAAAACCATTAAAATTTCAATTTGTAGGTTACGAAATTGAAAATGATGTAATATGGATTTATGCAGAAAGTAAACTGAAAGATAAAGAGTTTACAAGTTTAAAAATTATTAATTCTATTCTTTACGATTTTTCAACCGAACAAACCAATATGATTGTTTTTAAATGGAATGAAAATCAGTATACAAACAAGTTAAATTTTCCGGCTAAAGAAGTTTTTTTTAGTAAACAATTTTAAAGTAATTGGTTGTTGTATTTACACCATTTTAAAATTTTAGTTTTAGAGAAAATGATGTTTAAATGACCTTTTTTTAGTTTTAATTGATTATTAAATGTCGCATTTTAATTTGCATGAAAACCATTTAAATTAATAGAGGTAAATTTTAAATTGTTTTTTAGCTTACTTAAATCGAATATTTTTTTATTTTACTTTCTCTTTTTTAATAGAAAGTTTTAATTTAAGTTTGATACATAATCAATTACGATAATATATTTATGATAAATTAATGTTTAAATAAAAAATACAAATGAATAAATCATTACTAAACAAATGCTTCATAAACGCCTCAATCGTTTTACTTTTGTTAGTTATTAATTCTGTAAAATCTCATGTTACTTTAAATTCAATTATTGATCCTACTGTTTTTTGTAAAAATACATTAACACGCTCTTTAACAATTGATAAAATAAAAAATACTGGATTATCAGATAAATTATCATTAACTATTAATTGTTTATCAACATCATTAAATGTTAGACTATCCAATTCAGTCAATAAAAGTGGTTTAGTATCTTTTGCTGAAATTAGTGCAACTGCCAGTGTATCTGGCATAGCTGTTTATTCAACTAACTTAGTTAACTTAATTAAAACCAAAATTTAAGAAATATGAAAAATATATACACAAATAATATTTATTTTAAAATAGGTTTTTTAGCCTTTCTTTTTATAGGATTTTTTACAAATAAAATACTAGCACAAAGCCCAACTACCGGAAATTACTCACTTTGTCAAAATGGGACAGTTGTAGGAGGTTTAACTTCTACAAAAGGTTTTGTTGGAACACCTGTACCAAATTTTAGTGGCAACACAACAGGTGCACCTACCATTACTAGGGGTGATTGTTCAGCAACGTCATCTCTATTTAAATATACCACTCATTCATTTACTGCACCTGCATCTGGTCTTTATACTTTTGATATGTGCGCAAGTGGAACAATTTGGGATTCATATTTATACCTTTACAATGCTTCTAGTGTAAACCAATCAACTGCGTGTAGTAATATAGTAGCAGAAAATGATGATGATTGTTCTTTTGCTGGTTTTTCCAAAATTTCAAATGTATCACTGGTTGCGGGAAATACTTACACTCTTTTAGTAACAGGTTATCAGCCAAGTCATTTTGGTGCTTATACAATAGTCAGTACTACTCCTGAAGGCGTAGAATGGTATACTTCACCAAGTGGAGGTTCGCCTATTGCCAGCACTACTCCTTTTAATCCTGTTGGGGTTCCTGGAAGTGGCATTATAAATACTTCTACATCAGGCACAACGATCTTCTATGCTCAATTTTTAGGTGGCTCAACTAGAACTGCCGCTGATTTCACAATTAATAGTTTGCCTTTAGTAAGCACTGCCACAAAATTATCATACAACGGGTCTGACATGACTTGTTTTGGAGCAAATGACGGACAAATTACTGTAACTGCTTCAGGCAATGGTCCATTTGTATATTCAAAAGATAATGGGTTAAATTATCAAGGAAGTAATATTTTTACTGGTTTACAAGAAGATCCATATTCAATAAAAGTAGCTGACAATAATGGATGTATTTCAAGCGGTTCTACTTTAGTAAATATTTTTCAGCCTTTACCATTGTCAGGAACGGTTTCAAACAATGGTCCCATATGTGTTGGTGCTCTTTTATTTTTAGGAGGAAGCATTAGCGGTGGAACAGGTTCAAAAACATATTCATGGGCTGGTCCAAATGTATATTCAAGTGCAGTTACAGGAACTCCAATTAGAACTGTTAGTGCAACGGCAACAACTGCAATGAGTGGTTTATATACTGCAACTGTTACCGATGAAAATGGATGTATTTTTAATCCAAGCACTAATGCAATTGTAAATCCAATTCCTACAGCTACTATTTTGGGACCTACTTCAGTTTGTAAAGATGCACCTAGTCCAAATATTACTTTTACTGGAGCAAATGGAACTGCACCATATACTTTTACTTATACTATAAATGGTTTAGGTAGTTTTACTGCAACAACAATAATTGGAAATAGCATTGATGTTCCAGTACCAACCACTGCAGTTACTACTTTAACTTATGCTTTAGTAAGTGTTCAAGATGCAAGTGTTTCTGCCTGCACTGGACCAGCATCGGGAAGTGTAGCAGTAATTGTTAAACCAAAACCAATTTTAATTTCAAATGCTTCACCAGTTACAAATACTATTTGTGAAGGGAATTCGGTTATATTAACTGCTACCAATGGAGATAATACTTTAGGTCCAGTTACTTTAAGTTCTATTTATAATAATAATTTTAATTCATCAATTGGTAGCAATTGGACTTTTCCAGGAATTGTTCCTGCTAATGAACCAGTATTAAAATCATACAATGGTGGAAGTGTTTTAGGTAATTTAAGTAACCAGCAAGCCATTTTTAATTTAACTGGCATACCTACTCATACTTCAGTTCAAATTGATTTTGATTTATATTTAAATGATTCTTGGGATGGAAATTCAACTGATATTATTGGTGGAAGTTTAATAGGTAAAGACATTTGGAAAATGGATGTGGATGGAAACAGTTTAATTAACACTACTTTTTCTAATTTTTCTTATAGAACACAAAGTTATCCTGGTAATATTCCAGCAATTAACCTAAGTGGAACAGATGCTGTTTCAACAAATTTAGCAACAGTTTGTAATCACGGTGCTGGAGCAGGAACTTCAGTTTATCATATTTCAAAAACAATTACCCATAGCAATCCTTCTATTTCAGTAGTTTTAGAAGGTTTAGGTTTAGAAAGTGTATGTAACGAAAGTTGGTCAATTGATAATTTTGTGGTTCAATATGCTTCTCAATCAGTTAGTAGTAATATTGTTTGGACAAGTCCAAGTGTAACTGCAAATTCTATTACAGTTTCACCAATTGTAAATACTACATATACTGCTACTTTAAATGGTTGTTCAGCAGATATTAACATTACTGTTAATCCAACTCCAAGAGCAGATTTTACAATTAATACTGCTAACCAATGTTTAACAGCTAATAGTTATGATTATACTAATGCAAGCACTTTGGCTGGGCCTGGAGGTATGACTTATGCATGGACTATGACAGGAGCTACCACCACTTCTTCAACATTACAAGATATTGTAGGGAATGTTTACCCAAATCATGGAAGTTATAATGTTACTTTAGTTGCAACTTCAGTTATTGGAAATTGTTCAGATACTAGAGGAATTAAAACCAAAAGCATTCAAGTTGATCCACCAGTTGTAATTACGTATTCACCTTCAACAACTATTTGTGCTGGACAATCGGTTCAGTTAACTGCAAATCAAGTTTTAAGTACTTCAAGTTCTTTGGTATATAGTTCTGCTTATTCTAATAATTTTGAAACTGCAATTGGTTCAGGTTGGACATTTTCAACAATTATTCCAGCTAATGTTCCTTCTATTCAAGTTAACAATGGTGCAAATGTATTGGGTCATTTAAGTAATCAAACTGCTACTTATGTGCAAACTGGTTTACCTACTCATACATCTGTTAAAATTGAATTCGATTTATATTTAAATGATTCTTGGGATGGTAATTCAACTGATATTATTGGTGGAAGTTTAATAGGTAAAGACATTTGGAAAATGGATGTGGATGGAAACAGTTTAATTAACACTACTTTTTCTAATTTTTCTTATAGAACACAAAGTTATCCCGGAAATATTCCAGCAATAAATCTAAGTGGAACAGATGCTGTTTCAACAAATTTAGGAACAATTTGTAATCACGGTGCTGGAGCAGGAACTTCAGTTTATCATATTTCAAAAACGATTACCCATAGCAATCCTTCTATTTCTGTAGTGTTAGAAGGTTTAGGATTAGAGAGTGTTTGTAATGAAAGTTGGTCAATTGATAACTTTAATTTACAAGTTGGATCCGTTCAAAATGTACCAAATTTATTGAGTGCATGTACCGGTTTAACTGGTGCTCCAACCGGACCAGTTGTTTACACACCAAATGCTAGTAATAATTTTAATACAGCAATAGGTTCAGAATGGACTTTTTCAACAGTAGTTCCAAGTAATGTTCCTGAATTAAAAACTTTCAATAGCGAAAGTGTTATGGGTTATTTAACTAATCAGCAAGCTTTATATACTCAAACAAGTTTAGCTACTCACGATTTTGTAAAAGTAGAATTTGATTTATATCTACACGACACTTGGGATGGAAATAGCACAACAAGTGGCCCTGATGTTTGGAAAATGGACGTAAATGGAACAAATATTATAAATACTACTTTTTCTAATTTAACATGGAACTCTGCAAATCAAGCTTATCCTAACAATATTCCTTCAACTAATCCAAGTTACACTGGTGAAGTAACACATGCTTTACCTGCAGTTTGTAATTTAGGAGGAGGTTCACCGAGTTCAAAATACAGAATTTCAAAAATGGTACCTCACACTTCAAGTACATTAACTGTATTATTAGAAGCAATGGGTTTAGAAAATATTTGTAACGAAAGTTGGTCTATTGATAATTTTGAAGTTTCATTAGGTGCAGCAAGTGGAGGAGGTCCTTCTAGTGTTGCATTGTGGAATGGCGGAGCAGTAACTGGAAATACCAATTGTTTTGTAAATGTTTCACCAGCTACAACTACAGATTATTCAGTAACAATTGGAGCATGTTCAAGTCCTACAACAACCATTACTGCGAATCCAACACCTGCGCCTGCATTTACTGTTAATAATGGTACTTGTAGTAAAACAGTTAATTTTACCAATACCAATATTCAAATTGGAGTAACTTATTCATGGGATTTTGGCGATGGTTCACTTGCATTTGTTGGAAATACACCTCCTGCCCATGTTTATACTAATGGATCTTATACAATAACTTTATCTGCAAGTTACTCAGGTGCTTGTTTAGTTTCAACTACCCAAAGTATTACCATTGCTGATATGCCTGTATCAACAGGAATTACCAGTACAGTTATTGGTTGTGGAAATACAAGACAATTTTTAAGCAACGCCACAATAGCACCAGGAAATACCCCAGTTTATGCTTGGAATTTTGGGGAGTCTCCATCACCAACTTTATCTAGTTTAGTTAATCCAACAAATACCTATTTAAATAGTAATACATATCCTGTTACTTTATCAATAACTACTGGAACTAATTGTATTTTAAATTTAAGTACTTCAGTGGTTGTAAATATTGTGATTTCACCTAATCAAGCTATATTTACTGCAACAGTTGGTGGCGCTTGTAACAATAAAGTAACCACTGTTAATACTTCAACTGGTTCTGGTAATCAATATCTATGGGATTTTGGCGATGGAAATACATCAACAGCTACAAACCCTGAACATTATTATGTTGATGGTGGAGTTAAAACCATTACTTTATCAATAGCAAACGCAACGGGATGTTCATCAACAGCTTCACAAAACGTAACTATTTCTAATAATTCAGGCTCAAATGGACGTGTTGGATTAACATTAACAGTATCTCCGAGCGAATCACAAATATTATTGACAAACAGTTTTAATTTTGATATTACAATACTTGATAATGGATTAAACAACCCTGGATTATACGCAGCAGGTTTACCTACTTGGACATATGGTGATGCAACCGGTTCAAATGCAACCGATGTATTTAATAAATCGTATGCTTTGGTAGGAAAATATACCATTCGTTATGTACAACAAACTACTAATACTGGTTGCTTTACTGAAATTAGTAAAATAATTACAGTATTGGCAAATCCTCCATTTATTCAATTGCAAAATAATGGTGAATTAAAAACAATTCAACAAGGTTTGAACAACAGTGTTTCAACTACAAATGTGAATACTATTAAAAATGAAGTAGCGTTGGAGTTGTATCCAAATCCTAACGAAGGAAATTTTAATATTTCAGTTAAAAACTTAGGAATAAAAACTGGGAATTATGTAATTGTTGATTTATTAGGAAGAACTGTTTATGAAAACACTTACGATGTTTCAACAAATAATAATATTGAAATTAACAACTTAAATATACCATCAGGTACTTATTTTATTGTACTTTCAAATAATGGCATTATTCAAGCTAGAAAACAATTTGTTTTAATTAATAAATAGTTTCATAATAATTAAAAAACTAAAAGCTGACTTTGTTTAAAAGTCAGCTTTTTTTATGTTTTTCAATCATACAACTTTCACCAATTAGCGTTAGCGTCAGCAGAGTTATAAACGTATCACTTGCCACATGGCTTTAGCTTATGGATTAAAAATGGCACAATTGTCCCTAGCTTGAGCTCAATGTCATTAAGTTAAAGAATTTCTGACCTTGAAAAGGTCAAATGTTTATAACAATCAAAATTGGTTTGCGGGTGCGACCCCGATGGGGTCGTATTTTATGGCAAATATTTTCTATAATCATGTGACTCCTTTGGAGTCATTTCCTAAACTTAATGACATTGAGCTTGAGCTAGAGGAATATGATTAAAATAATCCAAAGTTCTTGTTGGTGACGCTTCGCTCAAACACAAGGGCAATAAATTCTTGTTGGTGACGCTTCGCTCAAACACCAACAAGGGCAGAACATCAAAAAGGAGTTAATAACAGGCTAGGAAGATTGATAGTTAGCTATTGTTTTATCGTCATCTTATAGCAAAGAAGATGCTTGCTGCATGACATATTCTGTATGTTAAACACTTAAATTGATTCCATAATTTGCTTCATTTTGAGACAGCTAGTACACATTTTATTAACATTTCTTGAGTTACTTTTTAATATTTTATTTGAGTGTGTTAATTTCCGTTTTGAGTAGAAATTATTTTGTCGCGGTCATTTTTATTGAAAACTGTTAATGTTAATTTAACATTATTTAATCAATTAAAAAAAGCTACTTAAATTATTTGTACTACAAAACGTATAATTTTTACACCAATTGGGGAAAAAAATTACCATAATGATACAAATAATTTTAAGTTTGAGTATAAATGTAGAAATAAATAAGCACTTGTAATTAAATTTAATTGATTAAAAAAATGGATATAATTTCACAAAAAAAGTGCTTCATCAAAATCGCCTCAATCGATTTTTTCTTTATTGTTTTTTTTACAAATTTTGTAAGAAAAATAACTTCGTTTTTTATTGACAAAAAAAATATTTTTATATTGTTTTTTGTATTAATTCTTAATTACTTTTTTAAGGTAATTAATTTCATTACTAATTCTTTTAAATACCCGAATTACCTATTCTCTAACACTTTCTTAAGTAATTGGAATTTTTTTATTTTCAATGGTTTTTCAAAAACCATTTATTGTTTTATTAGTAATATTTTTTTAATGAAAAATATACTCATAAAAAGCTTCTATTTAAATGCCTCACATTTCAATCATTGGTTTACAAAAAACAAACTTTTTTTTAACCCAATTTCACCTGTAAATAATTTTTGTTTACAGAGATAATAAAATATAAAAAAATAAAAAAAAACATAAAATGAAAACAAATTTACAAAAATCAAAAAGCTTCATGAGAGTCGCCTCGATTCTGCTTTTATTCTTTACTGTATTATTTGCTGATGCTACAACCTATTACATCAAATCAACTTCTACTGGAAGTGGAGATGGTTCTTCATGGGCAAATGCATCACAAGATTTACAAGGCATTATTAATGCTGCAAGTTCTGGAGATGAAATTTGGGTTGCTGCTGGTACTTACTTGCCTACAAAAGATTACTTAGGTAATAACACTTCTGGAAGAACGGCAACATTTTTGCTCAAAAGTGGTGTTAAACTTTATGGAAGTTTTGCTGGTACAGAAACTTTATTATCTGACAGAACATCATCAGTAATTGCCGCAAATCCTTCTGTTTTGAGTGGTGATTTAGGAACTGTTAGTGTAAATACAGATAACACTTACCATGTTGTTGTGGCAAATGCTTTAGTTAATACAACAAAGTTTGATGGTTTTACAATTTCAAATGGTAATGCCAATTCTGGAGGGTCATTTACAATTGGTTCTTTTACACATTCTAATCAAGCAGGTGGAGGAATGAGTGTTATGGGGTCAAATTTCACTATTGACAATTGTATATTTACTAATAATTTCGGTTTCGAAGGTGTGGGGATTTATAACTATCAATCAGTAACTTTAACCTTAAATAATTGTGTATTCACAAATAACAGTTCAAATTACAATGGAGCTTATTATAGTTATCAAGGTACAACAATTTTTAATACATGTTTATTTACTGGTAATACGGCAACATACAATGTAGGAGCAGTTTATTGTTTTTATAACTCAGTCACTTTAAATAATTGCATCATTGCAAATAATTCAGCAGCCTGGGGTGGTGGAGTTGCTATTAGACAAGGTCAAAACACAAATAATAATTGTTTATTTATAAATAATGCAGCAAATAATGGGTATGCTGGAGCATTATGGAATGTGGGAGATGGAGCATATATTGATAATAATAATTGTACTTTTTATGGCAATACTTCAACGCTAGGTGGTAACGCTATTGTAGGTGGTAATGGATTTACATCAAATAATTGTATATTTTACAACAACACAGGTAGTGCTACAGCAATACAAGGAACTGTAAGTTCAAATTCAGTTAACAATTCAGTTCTTACTTCAGGCAGTACTTATAGTGTTACCTCAAGCAATATTTCAACTGGTAACCCAAATTTCATAAATGCTTCAGATCCGGATGGAGCTGATAATATTTGGGGAACTTCTGATGATGGTTTAATGATTGGTTGTGGCAGTGCTGCATATAATATTGGTAATAATAGTTATCTTAATTCAACAACTAATACTGATTTTGCTGGCACATCACGTCCTCAATTTACAACAACAGATGCAGGTGCATATGAAAGTACAACAAATTTAACAAGTTCATCTTTAACAATTAATACGCAACCAACAGGGGCAACATATTGTCAAAATGCAACTGCATCCGCACTAAGCGTAAGTGCTACAGGATCTTCGTTTACATATCAATGGTATTCAAATGTAACTAATTCAAATTCTGGAGGAAGTGTTATTGATGGGGCCACAAATAGTACATACATACCTGCAACAGCCGCTTTAGGCACAATATATTATTATTGCGTAGTAAATTCTTCAGCAGGATGTTTTTCAGCAACTACTTCAAATACAGCAGCAATTGTTATAAATGCATTGCCTACAGCAAGTGCAGGTGGAAGTCAATCAATTTGCCCTACAAGTACAGCAACGGTTAGTGGCGCATCTGCTTCTAATTATTCTAATATTTCGTGGGCTGTATCTGGTAATGCTAACTTTCCTGCTACTGTTACAGTGGTTAACTTAGGTAGTTGCTGCTGTTTAGGTGGAACATATAATTATGCAGGTATGGCAAATGGAGCTCCATATTACAGTATGGGTGGTTATTATGTAATGTGGGATGGAACTAAATGGGTAAATACCGATCAAGGACTTGTTTCACCTTCATTTGTTGTTTCAAATTTCTATAAATCAAATACTACCGGCTCTATCTCCAATTTTCCAACTACAAATTGGGTGAATAATAGTGGTGTTTGTGATCCTGCAAATGCAACATTTACTACTTCAGGTTCATTAGGAGGTTCAATTACTGCAGGTGCTAATACATTAACACCAACATATACTCCTTCATTATTAGATGGCGGTAGGACTATAACTTTAACAATGACCGCTACAGGTTCAGGTTCTTGTTCTGGTCAAACAGCTACTGCAAATTATACTGTAAATGTTTATAGCCAACCAACAGCCACCGTAAGTGGTGGAGGAACTATTTGTTCTGGCGCTACATTGCCAAATGTATCCATTGCATTTACAGGAACTGGTCCTTGGACATTTACCTATACCAATGGAACAACACCAACAACGGTTAATGCTACTTCTTCAAATCCATACGTAATTACAAATGCTCCGGCAGGAACTTATTCAGTAACTGCATTAAGCAATGCTAATTGTACGGGAACATTTAGTGGAAGTGCAAGTGTTGTTGTTAATCCATTACCAACTTTAACCAATACAACTGCTGAAGCTTGTAGTGGAAATACATTCAGTTTCACTGCTGCTAGTAATGTTTCAAATGGTACAATTACATCATGGACAAGAGCAGATGCAACACCTTTTTATGCTTTAGCATCTCCAAGAAATGGTTCAGGTTCTGGAAATATATCTGAAACCATTACCAACAATACTAATTTTGATATTACTTTACCTTATTCTTTAAACTTAACATCTGGTGCAGGATGTACCAATAACAGTTTAGCTTTATCTGTTACATTACATCCAAAACCAATAGCAAGTGCTACCAATACTTCTCAAATAATT
The DNA here is from genome assembly GCA_037141455.1 of Bacteroidota bacterium. Classification (GTDB taxonomy): domain Bacteria; phylum Bacteroidota; class Bacteroidia; order UKL13-3; family UKL13-3; genus JAAFJM01. The sequence continues at coordinate 1,112 of JBAXCN010000070.1, read as the reverse complement.
TGTTCAGGGTCTGCTATCACAGATATTAGTTTATCAACTAGCAATGGAGTATCAGGTACTACATTTAGTTGGACTTCAAATTCAAATAATATTTCTGGTATTGCAAATGCAAGTAATCAAGCAGGTCCAATTTCAGGTTCCTTAACCAATTCAGGTTTAATTACACAAAATAGGGTATTTACCATTGTACCATCAGCAAGTGGTTGTGCAGGTAGTTCAATTTCTGCTTCTGTAACTGTTAACTCAACTCCAGTTTTATCAAGCATATTAACTCCTACTGCAATTTGTAGTGGAACTACTTTTTCATATACACCAACAAGTGCAACTCCAGGTGCAACTTTTGCTTGGACAAGAGCTGTTGTTGCTGGAATAAGCAATGGTGTTGGAAGTGGTACAAATGGAATCAGTGAAGTATTAACCAATACTACTTCTAGTCCAATTGATGTTACTTATGTTTATACTTTAAGTAATAATGGTTGTAATGGAAATAGCAGTGTAACTGTAACGGTAAATCCATTACCAACAGCACCAACAGCAGTAAATATTACTGCATGTTTTAATGGTTCTGCACAAACAGGAAGTGCTACCGCAGGAGTTGGTGAAACAATTGATTGGTATGCAGCAGCAACAGGAACAACAACTGCGAGTGCACCAACAGGTACGAACGCTGGAGTGTATAGTGCTTATGCGGAAGCTAGAAATTCAACCACAAATTGTGTGAGAATAGCTAGAACATTAGTAACTGTTACCATTAACGCTTTACCAACAGCAACTATAGCTTACTCAAGCACTCCATATTGTGCAATTGGAACTGCTACTGTTACACAAACAGGTCAAACTGGTGGAACTTATAGTTCAACGGCTGGTTTAAACTTTGTAAGTACATCAACTGGAGAAATAGATTTACAAGCAAGTACTGCTGGTACTTATACTGTAACTTATACATTTACAAATGGAACTTGTTCAAATACAACTACAACTGCTATCACTATCAATTCGTTACCAACTGCAACCATTGCGTATTCAGGTTCACCTTATTGTGCATCAGGAACTGCTACAGTAACTCGAAATGGCCAAGCTGGTGGTACTTATAGTTCTACTTCAGGTTTAAA
>JBAXCN010000069.1:0-15508 GCA_037141455.1 Bacteroidota bacterium | reverse complement strand
AAACTTTTTTTGGGCTTCATTTTGCTCAATTTTTCTTCAATACTTTTTTTAGTTGCACCTTGTTTTATAATTGTAACCATAATTAACAAAATTAAGGGTTTTTATCAAATTAGTACTTTATATTATTTTTAAATTATTTATTCCTCCACATAATCTAAATCTTTGTGAAAACTTTCATCAATAAATAAGGTTGAAACAATAGCTAAAACCAAGCAAATTATCCCAACAGCCAAGGCTGATGAGGTAATATTTAAACCAATATTACTTTGCAAAGCAGCAAAACCCAACGTAATTGGAACTACTGCCCCTCTTACAAAATTAGGAACTGTATTGGTAACTGTGGAGCGAATATTAGTTCCAAACTGTTCGCAAGCTACAGTTACAAAAAGCGCCCAATAACCAGTGGCAGTTCCTAATAAAAAGCACATTAATTTAAAGTAAGATGCTGATACTTGATTATTGAATAAATAAACAAAATAAAGTACTAAACTAAAAGCTAAATAACCTAAAATAACTTTTTTACGACTTTTAAACCATTGGCTAAATAAGCCACTTAATAAATCGCCAAACGATAGGCCAATGTAAGCAAACATAACACTGTCGGCTACTTTTATTTCAATGCCCACATTGTGTGCAAACAAGTGCGATTTGTTAACTAAAACCCCAATGGTAAACCAAATAGGCAAGCCAATTGCTATACAAGCAAGGTATTTTACCAAATTATTTTTATTTTTTAACAAACTAATTAAGTTTCCTTTTTGAACAGATTTATTGGTTTCAACCATTTTATACATGCCACTTTCATAAGTTCCTGCTCTTAAAAACAAAAGCATTAAACCCAAAACACCACCTACTAAATAGGTAACTTGCCAGTTTTTAAGTGATATAGAAAAAGCATTGTCTAAAAACGAAACCAAATAATGCCCATTTTTACCAACGATGGCAGCGGCAATTGCTCCTAAAGCTCCAACAGAAACAATGATCATGGTTCCAATTCCTCGTTTCGACTTTTCCATGCTTTCGCTTACTAAAGTAATTCCAGCACCTAACTCACCAGCTAAGCCAATTCCAGCTAAAAACCTTGCTACCGCATAACTTGGTATATCGGTTACAAAAGCATTGGCAATATTAGCTAACGAGTATAAAATGATGGAGCCAAAAAGCACTGAAACTCTGCCTTTTTTATCGCCTAAAACACCCCAAATAATGCCACCCAACAACATTCCTGTCATTTGGCAATTGAACAAAAAAGTATCGGTTTTATCCATTAAATTAGCAGGTATAAAATCGAGCAAACTCTCTTGTTTTACTACATTAAATACTATCAAATCATAAATATCTACAAAGTAGCCTAAGGCAGCAACTATAATTAAGAAGTTTAGTTTTTTATTCATTTAAAAATCCAGTTTAAAACAATGCGCATGATAATAAAAAGGAATGGTTTTTTTGATTGTTGTTTTTGGTTGACGGGTTGCGGGTTTCACGGTTGCGGGTTTAACGGTTGCGAGTTGGCAGGTTGGCGAGTTGTGGGTTTCACGGTTGCGAGTTGGCAGGTTGTCGAGTTGCGGGTTTCACGGTTGCGAGTTGGCAGGTTGGCGGGTTGCGGGTTTCACGGTTGCGAGTTGACAGGTTGGCGGGTTGCGGGTTTCACGGTTGCGAGTTGGCAGGTTGGCGAGTTGTGGGTTAAATTATTCCAATTTCATTTTGCCTATTGGTAATTTTACAAAAAAACATCCCCCTTACCCCCTTCGCCTTGCAAAGCCATCGCTCAAGAGGGAATATTTCCCGCACATATTTTACAAATTTCTTTCCCTTTTCGTAACTCGTAATTCATAATTGTAAACTCGTAATTTTTAAAAAAATAGCAACTATTGTCAGTTTTTGTTTTGAGTGCAGTCATAGCAATAATTTAAGGGAATAAATACTTTTGAATAAACTATTAAAACCATAAGCTTCATTTTAAAATGATTGAAACTTTAAATAAAAATACCAAAACTACTTGTTACCACTGTGGCGATTTTTGCGCAGAAGAAACACTAGTTTTAAACGATAAATCATTTTGTTGCAATGGCTGTAAAAATGTATTTATGTTGCTATCTGAAAATAACTTAACATCGTATTACAGCATTGAAAAAACTCCAGGAAAAGCATTAAAACAAAGCATTGGCAATAAATATGCTTACTTAGATGATACCAATATTCAATCGAAACTCATTAGTTATATCGACCATAAAGTAGCGCGTTTACAATTTCAAATTCCTAATATACATTGCAGTAGTTGTATTTATTTATTAGAAAATTTATACAAAATAAACAATGCAGTTGTAGGTGTTCGTGTTAATTTTTTAAAGAAAACGGCCAATATTGTTTACGATGTAAATAAAATATCGTTGCGCCAATTGGTGGAGTTATTAGCTAGCATTGGTTATGAACCATCGTTTACCATGAACGATATTAACCAAGAAAAACCTAAAAATATCAATCGAAAATTATTGTTTCAAATAGGAGTAGCAGGCTTTTGTTTTGGCAATATTATGATGATAAGCTTTCCTGAATATTTTGGGTTAGATAATACTACTAGACATTACTTATCATCAGCATTTGGTTATATCAACTTAGCACTTTCTATTCCTGTATTTTTTTATAGCGGACAAGATTATTTAATATCAGCCTACAAAGGTTTACGCAAAAAACTAATAACTATAGATGTGCCTTTGGCATTGGGTTTGGTGGTTTTATTTGTACGTAATTTCTACGAAATATTAAGCCATACAGGCCTCGGCTACTGCGATACTTTGGCGGGTTTGGTTTTCTTTTTATTAATAGGCAAATGGTTCCAACAAAAAACATACGACTCACTTTCGTTTGAGCGCGATTATAAATCGTATTTCCCTATATCGGTTATAAAAATCAATGCTGATAACCAAACCACTACTGTAGCCATTGATAAACTAAAAATTGGAGATAGAATTTTAATTAGAAACAATGAAATTATTCCAGCTGATAGTATTTTACTAAAAGGCAAAGCCAATATTGATTTTAGTTTTGTATCGGGCGAAAAAGAACCAATAGCCAAAGAGTTAGGCGAAATTATTTTTGCCGGAGGCAAACAAACTAGTGGAAACATTGAGTTGGAAGTAAAAAAACTAACCGAACAAAGTTATTTAACCCAACTTTGGAACAACGATATTTTTGCAAAAGACAATGCCAGCAAAGTAGAAACTTTTCAAACCAAAGTAAGCAAATATTTTACTATTGCATTATTAGCCATTGCTATTTCATCGGCTATTTATTGGGCGGTGTACGATAGTTCAAAAATAATAGGAGCATTTACCGCTGTGTTAATCATAGCTTGTCCTTGTGCTTTGGCTTTATCAAGTCCGTTTGCTTTAGGCAATGCCATGCGCAATTTGGGTAGAAAAAAATTCTATTTAAAATCGGCCAATGTGGTTGAAAAAATAGCCAATATGGATACCATCGTTTTTGATAAAACGGGTACCATTACACAAAGCAACGAATCGCAAATTGAGTTTATTGGTAATCCATTATCGCAATTGCAAAAAGAGCTGATTTTTTCAGTTACTCAAAACTCTATTCACCCATTAAGTAAACAAATTGCGCAGCATTTAAATATTAGTTCGGCTATTATTTTAAATAGCTTTAACGAAATTACTGGCAAAGGTATTAAGGCCAATGTTGGCGGAAATGATGTGGAGGTAGGTTCTGCTAAATTTTTAAATATTTTGGAAAATGAAAGCAATGCATTAAACACCCGTATCTACATAAAAATAAACGGAGAAAATGTTGGTTGTTTTGTAATAAAACATGCTTACAGAACAGGTTTGAAACAAGTAATTAACCAATTGGCAACCCAATTTAAATTGCATTTACTTTCAGGAGATAATGAGCAAGAAAAAACCTTTTTACAAACCGTTTTTCCTACTTCATCTGAGTTATTGTTCAAACAAAATCCAGCAGATAAGTTAATGTACATAAACACCTTGCAAGGCAACCAACAAAAAGTAATTATGGTTGGCGATGGATTGAACGATGCAGGTGCTTTAAAAACTGCCAATGTAGGAATAAGTTTAAGTGAAGATACTTCCAGCTTTTCGCCAAGTAGTGATGTAATAATGGATGCCGCTAACTTTGAACTATTACCAAAATACTTGCAATACTGCAAAAACACCATGAAAGTAATTTATGTAAGTTTTTGCTTATCGCTGTTGTACAATATAATTGGTTTAAGCTATGCAGTAAGTGGCACTTTATCGCCAGTAATAGCAGCCATATTAATGCCCATAAGTTCAGTAACCGTAATTGGATTTACCAGTATAAGTACGTATTTGTTAGCAAGGAAAATGAGCCGCTAGCTGCTGGCAACTGGCTGCTGGCTTTCAGCAACTGGCATATGGCTGCTGGCAGAAAAAGTAATTTATAAAATATAAAAAAAGCTAGAAGCTAGAGGCCAGAAGCTAGTAGCTAGCAGCCAAAAAAAAATGAAAATAATGTTTGTATTAATAGGAAGCAGTTTTGTATTAGCCATTGGCTTTTTAATTGCATTTATTTGGATGGTAAAAAATGGTCAGATTGACGATGATTATACCCCTTCTGTTCGCATGTTGTTTGACGATGGAACAGTAAAAAAACAAGACGAAGAAAAAGTTTAGTAACAAAAATAAAGTACTCGCTAGCGTCCGAAAGCTATCGAACTCGCTAGTGAGGTTATGATGCAGACTCTGGCTGGAATATGTTCCTGCAATTTTTGGTTTGCAACAACAACAAAAACCGTCATGCATCGCATCTCATTTATTTGGTAACCAATATTGAATTTACAAGTTGGTTAAAATAGTATTTCTTCTTGGTGTCGCTTTGCTAAAACAAGGGAGAAAATATTTATTAATAAAATTCCACTAAAACACTTATTTTAAATGAAATAAGTTTATATTTGATTTAATAAAAAACTAATTTAAACATGAATATAGAAACCAAAACTATAAACGATTTAAGAACACTTAGTACCACGCCTGCTCCAGGAACCTTTTACTATATAACCGACTCTGGTAAAGAAGGAGAGTGGTATTATGCAGGTAAAACAACGACCTTCACAGATAATTTAGGAACAGAATTAAATTCAGGTTGGGTTGGCACAACGCCACCGTCACCTTCAATCTCAAGTCCAGTAAATATTTTTAAAAGAGTTTATGATGAAGGTTTTGTTACTGCTACTTGGTTTTTTGATAGTAGCGACCCTGATGCAACACTTGGAATTCAAAGGGCTTTAGATTTTATTTCTTCAAGTACAATTTTAAATTATAGTAAAGGTGGAGGCACAGTTTTTTTACCAAAAGGAACTTATTTAATTTCAAAAACATTACTTATTGGTCAAAATTGCAGATTAATTGGAGTAAACAATAGATATCATTGGGTGTATTTATATCATCCAACTTCTGGGGGAACTGTTATCAAAGCTAATTTCTCTGTAACAAATAAAAACAATTGGGTTATTACTTCTGCAACACTTAATGACCAAAATGGTACTTCTGATTTATTGACATATGATTTTGCATTATCAAGAGGAGGTAGACCCAATATGCCTAATCCGCTTCCACCACCTCCAGATATTCCCAATCCATCAACGTATAATTTCGATAATTATATATATAGGATGGGCATTAGTATAGAGAACTTAACTATTGATGGGGGAGATAATATAGCATTTGGAGGTATTAGATTATCAAATGCGGGAAATTGTAATATAAGTAATGTAGGAGTTCATAATATTAAATGTGCTTTTTTACTTAACACCTGTTGGGGAGGTACAATCGAAAAATGTTTTACCAATTTTAATTGGTATGGAATAATTATTTCTAACTGCAACTCTTTTAATATCAACGATTGTTATACTGCATTAAGTAGGAAAAATAACGATAATTCCTTAATACCAACAAATGAATTACCTCATTTTATTACAGCAGATCTAAACAATCCTTCCGCCCCAGGTATTGATTTTAACACTTGGGATTTAAATGATAAAGTTAAATATGGTAAAACAGGAATATTTTGTATTCATTCTCGCAGTATAAATATTATAGGTTCAATATCGGAAAACGCATCAATAGGTATATCCATACTTAATACTACCGCAAGTTTAACCGCTATTTATTTAGAAGGTATTCCAGATTATGGAATTGTACAAGGAATTGCCATTGATGAAATTCAATTAATAGTTAATCAACTATTTACTTATAATATAGGCTCATTGTTCTTTTTTGGAAAAAACGCTGTTGCTAAGTTAAATTCTATAGATTGTTTTTATAGATTTTGGCTTACAAAATTCGAAAACAAACTATATGAAACTAATATTAGTTCTAATAGAAATATAACATTTACTAATGTAGTGTTTCATAAACGTAAATACATGCCTGATATTTTGTTCACAGATGAATGCAATGATGGCCAAAATTTTGGTTCGGTTTATATTGACCCTACTGACGGCAATGATGATAATTATGGATTTAACAAAAATGATGCGGTTAAAACATTTGACGCAGCATTAATTAGAGTACAAAATCAAAGTACTATTAATCCTGTAAAAACTATTTATATCAAAGCTGCTTCAATTATTGGAGAAGGCATTCACCCTTGGACTGAGGCAGCAATTAAGAATTTAGATAAATTATCTTTAGAAAATACCGATATATTGATTACAGGTTATGAAGTTACCATTCAGAAGCCCAAAGGTCGTATTTATTTTAGGTCAATAATTTATGACGGTGAAGGAACTGAAATGTCAATAATAGGTTTGGGAATGATAGAACTATTGGGTAATGTGAAACTATATTTTAGAAATATTGAAATATATACAAATAACAATAGAATTAATTGGATACCTAACGTTAATAAAACCATTTTTGGTCTAAATCAAAGTTATTCAAAAATTACATTTGAAACCACAATAATATACCTAGAGGAGCTGTATAGCATAGTAAAAAATTCCAGCAATAATTATGCTTTAATCGAATCAAAATTTATTAATTCGAATGTATTAGGTTCAAGTATTTCAAGCTTATCTCCAAGCAACGGAGGTGCTATAAATTTGGGTGTTGATAATATTCAAATCGGCAGTTCACTAGGTATAAGCATTCAAATGCAACCAAACACTGGTTGGTTAGACACTCAAATTATTCAAAACAACTTTTAACGAAAAAAATCATGAAAAATTTAATTATCCTCAAATTTTTATTACTTTTAACATTCAATTCCTTTTCGCAAAAAAATTGTGAGTTTGATATTGTTTATCCAACTTCAAATGATGATGAAATTGGAAACAAAATCGTTAGGGATAAAAACCAAGTACTTTATTTAATGGGTATAAAGGGTTTTCCTAATAGAAGTTATTTACCAATTAATTTATCATTATATATATCAAAAGTTAGTGATTGTGGCAATATTATTTGGCAAAAAAAAATTGACAGTGTAGGGGGTGATGGAAGTTCTCCTTCTAATCAAAACCTTTTTGGTGTTGATATAATTAATCGTGCAAATGGCGATTTACTATTATCAACTTATAATTTTGATCAATATGCAAATCCATCAAAAAGAAATGTTCCTGCTTACCCCGGAATTCACCTATATAATGTTAATAAGAATGGCGAAGTGCTTTGGCATAAAAAAATTAATGATTCCATAAATACATACTATCTAACTAAAATGGTAGAATTAAGTGAAAATACTTTTTTAATAATTGGGAGGAAAAACAAGGAAGCATATTATTTATTAGTAGATACTTTAGCAAATATAATTAACCAAAAAAGTTTTAAGGCAGACTCAGCAAAAACTGGGGCTATTTTAAATATAAATTTGAATGCTGATAAAACTATTACATTATTGGGAATAAATAGTAATATTCCTTTTATTAAAACAATTGATAGTATTGGAAATATATTGGATGAAAAATCAATTTTAACACCGCTAAATCATACCAATTACTATATTGATTTTAAATATAATATTAGTGGTATTATTGTAAATAGTTATATTGATTCCATTCAAAGAACATATGTTGTAAATTATTACTCTTTAAGTGGTATTTTAAACAAACAAATGCTATCAACTAATTATAGTGTGATAAAAAATGGAGGTTTTCTTGTCAATTATTTACCCAACGTAAATATAATATATAGAGATTCGTTTTGGATAAAAGTAGATTCAAATTTTAATATTATTGCTACTTATCCTAAACAATACCCTTTGAGCAACTCTATATATATAGGAAAAAGAATTACCGAAAATGAAATTGCAGATTGTGGAGGAATAGCTCTTAACGGTGGTGGTCTAAGTGATTGGCATCATTTCATGAGTTCAAAAAAAATTAATTTAATAAGTTATATCACTAACATAACAATTTCAGGACTATCAATTATCAGTACAAAAAATGGAAATATTTTATTATCCGCTAATATCCTACCTTCAAGTGCTAATAACAAAAATATACTTTGGAGCATTAACGATACCAACTTAGCTACTATAACACAAACTGGCTTGTTAACTGCTAAGGCTAACGGAACAGTAATAGTAACAGCAACCGCAGCAGATGGTGGTGGTGCAAAAGCTACTAAAACCATTACCATTAGTAACCAAACTATTGGCATAAATGAAGTAAATTTAACTAACAAAATTACGGTTTATCCAAACCCGGCAAGTAATACTTTAACAATTAAAACCATTAACAATTTAACGATTCAACAATTGCAATTACTGGACATAACAGGCAAAGTAATTGCTCAGTTTAATAACCAAACTGAAATTGATGTATCAGCCATGGCCAACGGAATGTATTTATTACAAATACAAACCTTAAATGGAAGTGTGGTTAAACAGGTGGTAGTAAATAAGTAGTTTTATTTCCCCGTGTCTTTTCGGTTGGTTGGAAAACCAACAGTGTACAAATATCTTATAAAAATTGATATTTAATGACTGCGGTCACTTTTATTAGTAAAATATCTCAAAATGGTTTTTGCCTAGTATCATATTAAAAAAATGGTATTGAAAGTACGTTTGTTGAGTAAAACAAAAAAATACTCACTATATGCAAACAGAAAAATTTCAGTATGATAATCGAATCGTAAGAAACTTTGCCATTGCCACCATGGTTTTTGGTATTGTAGGAATGTTAGTTGGCTTGCTTGTGGCTATTCAACTTTATGAGCCCGCAGCCAATTTAGGAAATCAGTACACTTCGTTCGGAAGAATTCGCCCACTGCATACCAATGCTATTATTTTTGCTTTTGTTGGTAATGCCATTTTTATGGGTGTTTATTATTCGTTGCAGCGATTATGCAAAGCCCGCATGTTTAGCGATGTATTAAGTAATATTCATTTTTGGGGTTGGCAATTAATTATAGTAGCTGCGGCTATTACATTGCCGTTAGGTATTACTACTTCAAAAGAATATGCCGAATTAGAATGGCCAATTGATATTGCTATTACCTTAATTTGGGTAGTATTTGGTTGGAACATGTTTGGTACTATTATAAAACGCAGAGAACGCCACATGTATGTAGCCATTTGGTTTTATATAGCCACTTTTGTTACAGTAGCTGTTTTACATATTGTTAACTCTTTCGAATTACCCATTTCGTTATTTAAAAGTTATTCGTTTTACGCAGGTGTGCAAGATGCCTTGGTACAATGGTGGTATGGTCACAATGCGGTAGCATTTTTCTTAACTACTCCATTTTTAGGTATGATGTATTATTACTTACCTAAAGCAGTGGATAGACCAGTGTATTCATACAAATTATCTATCTTACACTTTTGGACATTAATTTTCTTATACATTTGGGCTGGTCCTCACCATTTGTTATATACTTCGTTACCTGATTGGGCTCAATCGTTAGGGGTAGCATTTTCTATTATGTTAATTGCTCCATCGTGGGGTGGTATGATAAACGGATTGTTAACCTTACGTGGCGCTTGGGATAAAGTGCGCGATGAACCTGTATTAAAATTCTTTGCGGTAGGTATTACCGCTTATGGTATGGCTACTTTCGAAGGTCCAATGCTTTCGTTAAAAAATGTAAATGCCATTGCTCACTTTACCGACTGGATTGTAGCCCACGTGCACGTTGGCGCATTAGGTTGGAACGGATTTATGACCTTTGGTATATTGTATTGGTTAATCCCTCGCATTTACCAAACCAAATTACACTCCACTAAATTAGCAAACTTCCATTTTTGGATTGGTACTTTAGGAATTTTATTCTACGCTGTTCCTATGTATTGGAGCGGATTTACACAAGGTTTAATGTGGAAAGAGTTTACTGAAGCTGGCCAATTAAAATACGAATTTATTGATACCACCAAACAAGTTTTATCATTACATGTATTTCGTTCTATTGGCGGTACGCTTTATTTAGCAGGTACTTTAGTAATGGTTTACAATATTGTAAAAACCATGACTGCAGGTAAATTGGTAGCCAACGAAGCTGCTGAAGCTCCAGCATTAGAAAGCAATTATGCACCAACTGGTCATGCATCATACTGGCATAAAGCCTTAGAGCGCAAACCAATGATGTTTATGGTTCTTTCAATTATAGTAATTTTAATTGGTGGTGCGGTTGAAATGTTACCTACTTTTTTAATCAAATCAAATATTCAAACCATATCAAGTGTAAAACCATATACACCACTGGAGTTACACGGACGTGATTTATACATACGTGAAGGTTGTGTGGGTTGTCATTCGCAAATGATTCGTCCGTTTAGAAGCGAAACCGAGCGTTATGGCGAATACTCAAAAGCAGGTGAATATGTATATGACCATCCGTTTTTATGGGGTTCAAAACGAACTGGTCCTGATTTAATGCGCGAAGGTGGAAAATATTCGAACAGTTGGCATTATAACCACATGATAGACCCACGAACTATGACCCCAGGTTCTATCATGCCTGCTTATGATTGGTTGGCAGAGCAAACCATGGATGTTTCAAACATAAAAGATAAAATAAATGCCATGCGTACTTTAGGTGTTCCTTACGAAAAAGGATATGAAGATAGGGCATTACAAGACTTAGAATTACAAGCAAAAGGCATCAGTGATAATTTAGCATTAGAGAAAATAAAAATAAGTAGCAACAAAGAATTAATATCTCTAATTGCTTATTTACAACGCTTGGGAACAGATATAAAACTTTCAAATACAACCTCAACCAAATAAAATTATGTTCAGAAATCTATTGCACGAAATAAGCGGAATTGATATGTATAAAATATTCTCGCTAGTAGTATTTACAGCATTTTTTTTACTAATAACCATTTGGTTATTCAGCGCAAAAAAAGAATACATTGATGAAATGAGTAAAAAACCACTTGAATAAGTTCAATAATAAAATTATAAAAAAATGAAATCAAAAATATTTTTAGCCACTATCATTCTATTTATTAGCAATATTAGCATGGCAGCAGAAGATACTTTTAACTATGGCGACTTTGACGCATTATTTTTAAAAGTAATGGGAGTTATTATTTTAATTCTAATTTTAGCAGTTGTAGGCTTATTGTATTTAACATTAGTTGCTTTAAAACGAGTTAATAACCCTGAGTTAGTAAAAGCCGATGAAGAAAGAACAACCATTGAAAAGTTGTTTTCATTACACGCGTTAAAAGATGAGAAAAAGCTTTTATTAGACGAAAGCTTTGATGGAATTGTAGAACTTGATAACCCAACTCCACCTTGGTTTAACTTTATGTTTTATACAACTATACTTTTTGCAATTGCTTATGGTTTTTGGTATCATTATTCAACCAATAATGGTAAACTACAACTTGCAGAATATGAACAAGAGTTAACCGATGCCGAAGTTGCTAAAACTGCTTATTTAAAAAAGGTAGGCAATTCGATTGACGAAAGCAATGTGAAACTAATAACCGATGCAAACCAAATACATGAAGCACAAGAAATATATACTTCAAAATGTGCTGTATGCCATGGAACTGCTGGGGAAGGAAAAGTTGGACCAAACTTAACCGATGAATATTGGATACATGGTGGTGAGCTAAACAATATTTTTAAAACCATAAAATATGGTGTTACTGGCAAAGGAATGATAGCTTGGGAAAAATCGTTAAATGGATCGCAAATGGCTCAACTTGCAAGTTATATTAAATCAATTGGTGGTACAAATCCTCCAGGTGCATTGGCTCCGCAAGGCAATAAAATAGAACCAAGTGGAACAAGTTCTGATACAACTAAAACAGCTACAGTTGCTGATACTTTAGCAACAGCTTTAAAATAAATATTAAACCACATATAAACATAGAAAGCATAGGAAAAAAGCTATGAAACCTATGTGTCTATGTGGTTCATTTTTTTAAGATAAATATTGAAAATAAATTATCGCTAAAATTAGATACTAAAAGAATTTAATAACAAAATTATGCACGAAGTGGAGGAGGCAAAAGCGCTTGACGGGGAACATTATAGAGATAGCTTATCGAATGTAAATAAAGATGGTAAGCGATTATGGATTTTTGCAAAAAAACCAAAAGGCTCACTGTATCTTTATCGTACTTTGTTTGCATGGTTTTTATACATTGTTTTTTTCTCTACTCCATTTATAAAAATACATGGTCAGCCACTTCTTTTATTCAATATTTTAGAACGAAAATTCATCATTTTCGGAATGCCTTTTTGGCCACAAGATTTGAATTTGTTTGCATTGTTAATGCTTACATTTATATTCTTTATTATTGTATTTACTGTTTTATTTGGACGAGTTTGGTGCGGATGGGCTTGCCCTCAAACTATTTTTATGGAAATGCTTTTTCGTAAAATAGAATATTTGATAGAAGGCGATTTTAACCAACAAAAAAAATTAACTGCCCAACCTTGGAATACCGAAAAAATACTTAAAAAAGGTGGAAAACACGTGACCTTTTTTTTAGTATCGTTTTTAATAGCAAATACTTTTTTATCGTACATTATTGGTGTGGATGAAATGAGGTTATTAATTACCGAAGGTCCTGTTTTACATATCGGAAAATTTATTTCATTGTTAATATTTTCAACGGTATTTTATTTTGTTTTTGCCTTTTTACGCGAGTTGGTTTGTGTAATCATTTGTCCTTACGGAAGGCTGCAAGGCTTAATGCTCGACCCACATTCAATAGTAGTTGCTTATAACTATTTACGTGGCGAACCAAGAGGAAAAGCCAATAAAAAAGATACAACAATTACAGCACCAAAAGGCGATTGTATTGATTGTAAATTATGCGTTCAAGTTTGCCCAACAGGTATTGATATAAGAAATGGAACTCAGCTAGAATGCATCAACTGTACAGCTTGTGTGGATGCCTGCGATGAGGTAATGCTTAAAATAGATAAACCAGCACGATTGATTGGCTTTAACTCGAAAAACGGAATTGATAAAAACGAAAAGTTTAAGTTTACTTTACGCAATGTTGGTTATTCGGTAGTGTTAATTGGATTGCTTACATTATTGGTGTTTTTAGTAGCTAGCAGAAAACAAATTGAAACTACTTTAAACAGAACTTCAGGAATGCTTTATCAAACGCAAGCCAATGGCAATATCAGCAACTTGTATAATATAGAATTTGTAAATAAAACTTTCGATTCTATTCCTATTGAATTGGAATTAATAGCACCTAAAGGCAATATTGTATTAATTGAAAAAGGAAAAATTAAAGTACCCAAAGATGAGCTAGGTAAAACCAGTTTTTTTATAGAAATTGAACCGAAAAATATTACCGAAAATCAAATTAAAGTGCTTATAAATGTAAAAAGCAATGGTGTATTGATTGAACAAGTAAAATCGAATTTTGTAGCACCTGTTGAATAACTTAAAAAAATATAAATGAAAATGAATTGGGGAACTAAACTGGTAGCACTTACCGTACTTTTTATGTGTTTTATTATTTTTATGATTATAAAAATGGTAAACCAAGATGTGGCTTTAATAGAAACAGATTACTATGAAAAAGGTGAAAATTACCAAAATACAATCAATGAAAACAAAGGCGTTGATAGTTTAATTAGTTTTGAAATTAAAACACAAAACGATAAAACTTTATTGCTTATAAATAATGTTGGAAAAAGAACAATTTTAAATGCAAGTGTTAATTTTAAATATTTGGCCAATAAAGAAAAAGATAAAGCTTTTGAAATACAATTAAACGACACCACTTCTACTCAAATTGATTTAACCAATTTTGAAAAAGGGAACTGGATTAGTAAATTCAGTTGGACTGATAATTTAGGAAAACACTATTTAGAAAAGAATTTTAAAGTTGAATAAAACATGCTTTTTTTAACGGCATTAATAACAGGAATGGTAAGCAGTTTGCATTGCGCTGGCATGTGCGGACCCATTGCGTTTGCGCTTCCTAAAGTTGCCAATAATCCAAATCATTTATGGATTTCGAGGTTGTTATATAACGCAGGTCGAATTTTCACCTATTCCCTTTTAGGTTTTATAATTGGCTCTATTGGCTTTCAATTAAAGTTAGCTGGACTGCAACAATATATTAGCATTTTAGCAGGTGTAGCTATTTTAATTATTACATTAACAAAACTATTTTTACCTAAAATAGCCAATACCATTAACTTAAACTTTTGGGGTAAAAAATGGTATGGAAAATTATTTTCAAGTAATAAAATGTATTCATTTTTTTTAATAGGAAACCTTAATGGATTATTGCCTTGTGGTTTTGTTTATGTAGCATTAATTGCATCTTTGGCTACGCAATCAGCTTTGTCAGGAGCAATGTTCATGGCATCATTTGGGTTAGGAACTTTCCCTGTTATGTTTGCTATTTCGTTATTAGGACAAGTTATTAATTTAAAATTGAGGCAAAAAGCCAATTTATTGATGCCCGTTTTTACTATAGTACTTGGTTGTATTTTTATACTTCGTGGTTTAAATTTAGGAATTCCATTTGTAAGCCCACAAATAGATAATACCGAAGTCAGTGGCAATTATTGTGGTCCGCAGCATTAAAATAAATCTATGCTTTTTAATTATTGTTTTTAATAAAACAATCAATATTTTCGAACATTATTTAATAAAACCAATAGTGGTACAGTGTTTGAATAATATTTGCAAATTTTAAAAGTGAAAACAAAAATTTTTCTTCTGCTATCAATTTTTTTCTTCTTCTTTTTATCGTGTTCTACTCAAAAAAATGGTATTAACCGAAAAGACAGAAGTAAACAGCCTAATTGGGTTCAACAACGACCAGTGAATGCAGCTTATTATGTAGGAGTTGGTTATGCCAACAAAACTTTAAACCCAATCGATTTTCAAGAATTGGCAAAAAAGAAAGCTTTAACCGATATGATAAGCGAAATTAAAGTAACTATTTCAAGCAACTCTATTTTATCGCGATACCAAAATAATTCAAACTTAAATCAAATATACGCATCGGATATAAAAGTAAATACCAGCGCGATGGTTGAAGATTTTGAAGTAGTGGACAGTTGGGAAAA
>JBAXCN010000068.1:0-15952 GCA_037141455.1 Bacteroidota bacterium | reverse complement strand
GCTTGTTTAAACAAACTAATTGCAAGCTCAACTAGCGCAAGCGTCCGCTTGTGCTGTTTATTTACAAGCGTCCGCTTGTTTAAACAAACAAATTGCAAGCTCAGCTAACGCAAGCGTCCGCTTGTGCTGTTTATTTACAAGCGTCCGCTTGTTTAAACAAACTAATTGCAAGCTCAACTAGCGCAAGCGTCCGCTTGTGCTATTTATTTACAAGCGTCCGCTTGATTAAACAAACTAATTGCAAGCTCAACTAGCGCAATCGATCACTTGTGCTATTTATTTACAAGCGTCCGCTTGATTAAACAAACTAATTGCAAGCTCAACTAGCGCAATCGATCACTTGTGCTATTTACTTTCAAGCATCCGCTTGTATTAACAAACTATTTTCAAGCGGACGCTTGCCGGTTTAAAGCACAAGCGGAAGCTTGCGCGAGTGAATAAAGGTTGAAGGTTGCAACAAATTTTGATTGCTTTTAAACAATTTAATTTAAAATATTGAAAAATAAATTTTCTTTGGAAGATGAAAAAAATCTTAATAATAATCTTGGTAATTTTGGTTAAAAAGAACTTAAAAAGTCAGCATTTGATAATCACTAATCAAAATGATACCATTCATGCTAAAATCATTGAATTGAATAAATTATTTTATAGCTATAATGATTTAGATTTTAATAACAGCAAAAAATACATTTCTAGGAAATTTGTTAAAACCATAGTTCCTAACGGCCCTGATACTTTATTTAAAATTACTGATTCATTAGAAATTAGTAATACCCTAGCAGTAAACCAAGAAAATACAGGTCCTACTTCAGCAGATTATTTATATCGTTCAGGATACAAAATGATGACTTCTAGAATAATTTCAATCACTTCAGTCATAGCTGTTGTGTTAATATCTAACAATAGCAGAGAATCTAATTTTTTATCATTAATGTATTTAGGCTCAGGAGTAATTATTTCAACAATATTAGATTTTAGTGCTTATAACAATTTAATAAAAGCAGGGGAAAAACTTAGTTTAGAACAATATGAGCAATTAAAAAAAGAAAAAATGAACTCTACACCCAGATAGTTCAACAATAGCGAGAATTTTAAACAAAAAAGACTTTCAGTTAAAACTGAAAGTCTTTTATTATTATGTAGCGGGGAGCAGAATCGAACTGCCGACCTCAGGGTTATGAATCCTGTGCTCTAACCATCTGAGCTACCCCGCCATTATTTTATCTAACCATTCTGTCCCGATAGCTATCGGGAACCCCGCCAATATTTTACTGTTTTCTTTAAATTGAGGGCTGCAAAAGTAAAATTATTTAAATTATAAGCAAGTATTATTTTACCTTTTCAATTAATTCTAAACTAAATGCCTGAGGTTTATTTGCAAACAATATTTTTGTTTGGGCCCAAGTAGTTTTAAAAAGTGTTGAAAATCGGTATTTATTCAAATGCGCTTCACTTTCCCAATAACTTAATGTATACATTACATTTTTTTCTGCTGCATCTTGCATTAATTGTAAACCCAAGCAGCCTTCAAAAGCTGCTATTTGAAGTTTGCTATTTTCAAAAACTTGCATAAAATCTGCCAGTTTTGTTTCATCAAAAGTGAGTCGTACTATTCTTGTTATCATTTTTTTATAAATTCAATTAGTATTTTGCTTCCAACTCTTAATCCTAATAACTGAGAAGCGTTTCCCTCGTTAGTTGCAATTTCAAGAAAATTGGATGAGTTAAATAAAATTAACTCTCCTCCTATTTGTACTTCTTTGTAGTGATTAGATATTTTAGTAAAAAACTCTTTACGGGCGTAGTAAATTTTAAATTTTTTATTTACCGAATATTGTAAAAATATTTCTTTTGAAATATTGGTTATGGCATTTCCAAATCCATCAATGTACATGACTGTTGCAGTTATTCCATTTTCATCAAATTCAAAGTTATTAATTACGTTTTGCTTAGTTAGCGTTGATTTTATTGCAAATTTTTCGATTGCATTATTGTTTACCAACTGATTGGCTATAAATATAAATTGATTGTTTTCTACAAACAAAGATTTGTTTTCTTTTAAATATTCTTCTTTCAATTCCCATATTTCAGCATTTTCATTTTCGAATAATAAATTTAGTAGTCCATTGTCTAAAGCTATAAAGTATTGGTTTTTATAGTACGCTATTATTATTTTACTATTTAAAAACACATTGGTGTTCACACAAATTAAATGAATGCTTCCTTCTTTAAAATTATCAATTACATTTCTTAGAATAAAAGATGCTTGAAAATTATTATACTTTTCTACATTATGCGAAATATCAATTACTTGAATATTTGCTATATTCTTATATAAATTACCTTTAATGGACGCAGAATAATGGCTGGCATTTCCATAATCTGAAAGGAGGGTAATATTTATCACTTGTTAGGCTTGAGTTATTTAATAAATTCGTACAAAAATATAATTAAGCAACAAATAATTTGAATAATAAAGAAATTCTTATAGAAAATTTAGATCCAATTGAAATATTTGGTAATAATAATAGAAATTTAAAAATACTACAAGCCCATTTCCCTAAGCTTAAAATAGTAAGCCGAGGCAATCAATTAATTTTAACTGGAGATGAATTAGAGATGGAACTTTTTGAAAATAAATTTTTTCAATTAGAAGAAATTATTTTAAAAAAAGGAGTTATTACCGATTCTCAATTTAAAGCTTTATTGGCTGGTGACTTACAAGGCGAAGCTAAAGATAGTAAAGATTTAAATACAAATGCTACTGATGTAATATTGCACGGCAATGGAGGAAAAGCAATAAAAGCAAAGACAATAAACCAAAAGGCAATGGTTGAGCATATTGAAACAAACGATATACTTTTTGCCATTGGTCCTGCTGGAACTGGTAAAACTTATACTGCTGTAGCGCTTGCGGTTAGGGCATTAAAAAACAAGGAAGTAAGGCGAATTATTTTAGCCCGACCAGCTGTTGAAGCAGGTGAAAATTTAGGCTTTTTACCAGGTGATTTAAAAGAGAAAATTGACCCCTATTTACGACCGTTATACGATGCTTTAGACGATATGATTCCAGCAGAAAAGCTAAAACAATATATTGAAACTAGGGTTATAGAAATTGCTCCATTGGCTTTTATGCGAGGCAGAACACTCGACAATGCTTTCGTAATTTTAGATGAAGCACAAAATGCTACAGATTTACAATTGAAAATGTTTTTAACCAGAATGGGGCCCCATGCTAAATTTATAGTTACAGGCGATTTATCGCAAATTGATTTACCTAAAAAACAACAATCTGGACTATTAAAAGCAGTTAAGATTTTAGAAGGAATAGATGGAATAAAATTTCAATATTTAACATACGAGGACGTTGTAAGGCACAAACTAGTGAAAGACATTATAAAAGCATACGATAAAAACGATTAAGTTAAAGAATCTAAATTTAGTTTTAATTGCAAATAATTTTTAATAGTTATTGGTTTATTTTGTTCCAAATCGTTATCTAAATTTGATAGACTAATACCTAACAATCTAATTGGTTTTAAGGGATTTTGTTGGATTAAAAGGTCTAAGCAATGTTGAAATATTTCATTTTCATCATTTGTAAAATTTTCAATTGTTATACTCCTTGTTTGTACTACAAAATCGAAGTACTTAATTTTAAGCGTAATAGTTATACCTTTTGTATTTGTTTTTTGAGCTCTGCGTGAAACAGTTTTGGCTATTTGAATAATTTCTAACTTCAAATCATCAATTTTAATTAGGTTTAATTCAAAAGTATTTTCTGCGCCAATTGATTTTCGTAAATGATTGTTATGAACTTCTCTGTCATCAATTCCTCGGGCAATTTGGTAATAGTAACTTCCACTTTTAATACCAAAAATTCGTATTAAATCCTCCTCGGGCCATAAAAGCAAATCGGCTCCATTAAAAATTTTATACTTATTCATTTTTTCGGTTGTTACTTTTCCTATTCCATAAAACTTGTCTATTTTTAATTGTGCTAAAAATATCTCATAATTTTTAGGCGTTAATACTGTTAATCCATCTGGTTTTTGATAACCAGAAGCTACTTTAGCCAAAAATTTATTAAACGAAACCCCAGCGGTGGCTGTTAAGTCTGTTTCTACTTTAATTTGGGCTTTAATAAGTTTTGCAATATGAGTAGCTATACTTTCGTTAACTTTATTTTCTGTAACATCTAAATAAGCTTCGTCAATTGATAAAGGCTGAACTTTTTCAGTAAATTGACTAAAAATTTCCATTATTTGATTAGATGCATTTTTGTAAGCTTCAAACCGTGGTTTTACAAAAATTAAATCGGGGCATTTTTGGGCTGCTATTTTGCTTGCCATTGCCGATTTTACACCAAATTTTCTAGCTTCGTAACTTGCAGCAGCAACTACTCCTCTATCCTTTGAACCACCCACAGCAACAGGTTTTCCTTTCAATTCAGGATTGTCACGTTGTTCAACAGATGCAAAAAAAGCATCCATATCAATATGTATTATTTTACGGTTGAAGTTTTGCAATACTTTAAGAAATACTGCATATTTAACAAAATCAATTCAATTTTATAACAATTTTTCAATTGCGTATAAAATTTTTGGGGAATTAGGTTTGGTAATAGTAAAAAAATAATCAACTACTTCTCCATTTCTGTTAACTAGATATTTATGAAAATTCCATTTGGGATACATATTTATTTTCCCGTTTAATTTTTTTTCACTTAAAAATTGAAATAATGGACTAGCACCTAGGCCCTTAACTTTAATTTTATTAAAAATTTTAAAAGAAGTTTTAAATTTTGTGTGACAAAAATTTTGAATTTGAATACCTGATAATGGCTCTTGATTGCCAAAATCGTTGCTAGGAAAAGCAAGTACTTCAAATCCCATTTTGTGATATTTTTTATAAATCTCCTCTAATTCATTATACTGTCCAGTATAGTCGCAATTACTGGCAGTATTTACAATTAAAAGTACCTTGTCTTTGTATAAATCTAAAGGAATTTCGTTGTTTAATAAGTCTTTTACTTTGTATTTATAAATGCTTTTTGAAGCTTTTTCTGTCACTGACATAAAATATATAACTTTAAAAAGTAAAAATAGTTTTATCTAAATCCGTTTAAAATTTTACATTTTTTTTATTATTAATTAATTCAAAAATATTAAAATTGAAAAATATTTAATTAATATGGTTAAAAAATCTACACTTATAAAGTTTGCTTTATTCTTATCAATCAGTTTTGTATCACTTTCAGTGTATACTTACACAAATACTCCCCCAGCCGCTCATGCAGGTGCGCCTGGAGGAAATGATTGTACTTCGTGCCATGGCGGCACACCCATAACAAATGGTGCAAATTGGAATGCAATTTCATTATCCGGATTACCTTCTGGTGGATATGCAACAAGTACAACTTATAATATTACTTTAGACGGCAATTCTGCTTCTACTAGTAAAAATGGATATCAAATAACTTGTTTAAATTCAAGCAATGGAATGGCAGGAAGTTTTTCTGCAGGTCCAGGTTCAACCATTGTTTCAAGTAGTGGAATTTCATACATAACTCAAAGTGGAAACACCAGTGGTTCATGGACTTTTAATTGGACTGCACCAAGCACAGCAGTAGGTACTGTTACTTTTTATGTGGCTTTTAACGGAAGTAACTCTAATTCTAATACTTCTGGAGATGCTATTTATACTAAATCATTTACATTGAGCCAACAAGCCACCAATTTACCAACAGCAGTTATAACGCCATCAAGCACTAATATTTGCTTAGGTGATACGCTCTTTTTAAGTGGAAGCGGAATTAATAATCCCAATACTTTTAATTGGCAGTTTTTAAATAATACGCCAAGTACTGCTTCTGGTCAAAATGTTTTTGTAGTATATAATTCCCTTGGAACTAAAACCATTCGATTAACTACAACTAACTCCAATGGTTCATCGCCTGTGACTGCAATAAGCGTAAATGTTATTGCTAAGCCATCAGCTACTATTACTTCGTCAAATAATAATGTTATTTGTGGAAATGACTCAATAACACTCCAGGCAAATACATCAAATGGTTTTACCTATTTGTGGACGCCAGGAAATTTTACAACTTCCTTCATTAAAGTTGCTGATAGTATTAATTACAGAGTAAAAGTTACTAACACTGCAAATGGCTGTTTTGCAAACTCTAATTTTGTAAAACCTTTAAAAGCTCAATATCCTCAATCAAGTTTAGTTTTTAATAAAGATACCATTTGTAAAGATGATTCAGTAACTTTTGATTTAACAGGAAGTGGTTTTACAGCTAAATATTTTGTAAACGATACCCTTGAAAATAATCAATCATTTTTTATTTTTAAAAGAAACAAAGTTGGTAATTATAAAATAACTCCTCAAATAACTGCAAATGGTTGTACAAATGTATTGGCAAATAAAAATATAAATATTCAAGAACAAGCATTAGCACCTATAGTTTTATGTGGAAATAGCACTGCATCATCAATGCAATTTGCTTGGTCGCAAGTAAATGGTAGTAATGGGTATGAAGTAAGTTTAAACAATGGAACCAATTGGATAAATGCAAATGGCGTTAATCAATTGTCTCATTTAGTATCGGGTATTCAACCAAATTCGAATACAACAATCCTTACAAGAGCAAAATCAAACGGACCTTGCGGAACAGGTTTAATAAGTAGCAAAACTTGTATTAATAATGGCTGTACCCCTATCAACGCGTTTTTTGTTTACAAACGAAATGTTTGTATAAATGCTTTATTAGGTTACACATTGACTAATTTTGAGGTTAAAAATATTACTAATCCAAGGTTCTTAATTCAATTTGAAACTGATTCGGCTTTAAGCACTTTTTCTCGAAGTAATAACTTTAGTTTTAACGCTAAATCGGGTAATAATAATGTTAGGGTTAAAATAAAAGACAGCGTTGAAACTACCTGCCCTATTGTTGATTCAACTTTTGTAATAAAGGGAAATTTGGCTCCAGTTACTCCTATTTTATCAACTAACAAACAGAGTAATACATTTTGTAAAGGCGAAGATATATTATTAACATCAACTAATAGCAGCAATTATAATTTGTTTTCATTTTATCAAACCAATCCCACCAAACAATTGATTGAGGCTACTTTGGTAAATACAATTAATTTAAAAAATAAATTATTAAGTATAAATAATACTGTTAAGGTAGTGGTATTTGATACAGCAACTTTTTGTTCAGATTCATCACAAGAGATAAGTATAATTGAAAACCAAAAACCGATTGCCAATTTTAGTTTTGATTATTTTAAATCCGATTCCAATAATGTAAATAAAAATAGAGTAGTTTTTACAAATTTATCATCAGACTCTACAACTTATAAATGGTATTTTGGTGATTTAAATAATTCTATTTCTTCAACAAAAAATGCCGAATTCATTTATAACAAAGGTGGAAATTACAACGCTTCGTTAGTTGCAACATTTGCCAATAATTGCAGTGATTCAGTTTCGAAAGCAATAAACATAACCAATACTAGTTTAAATAATTTAGAAAAAAAATATGGAATTAAAATATTCCCTAATCCTGCAAAAGACTTTATAAATATTGAAACAAGTATGGATTTAACAATTCTAAATATTTCTTTAATCGATATAAAAGGAAAAGATTTATTTAGTGGCAATTTAGATAGTTTTAAATCTTTAAACATTCAAGATTTAGAGAATGGATTGTATATAATAAAGATAATAACAAACGAAAAAAGTACTTTGTACACTAAGTTTATAAAGGAATAGCTACTTTTTGTTTTGTAAAAAAAGCCCAAAAAAAATATTTTGTTTGGGCTTTTTTATTTTATAATCTTGCAACATGCAAAGCGGCCCTATAGGTATTTTCGATTCAGGTTATGGAGGATTAACCGTAATGAATGAAATAGTAAAAAAACTACCACAATACGATTATATTTATTTAGGCGATAATGCACGAGCACCCTACGGTAACAGGAGTTTTGAAACAGTATATGAATATACTTTACAATGCGTAAATAATCTTTTTAGTAAAGGGTGTAATTTAATTATATTGGCTTGCAATACTGCTTCTGCCAAGGCATTGCGCAATATTCAACAACGAGATTTGCCTTTGATGGATAGCCGATTAAGGGTACTAGGTGTTATAAGACCAACAGCCGAGCTTTTAGGAAACTATAGTAAAAACAAAAGCGTAGGAATATTAGCTACCACAGGAACAGTTAGTTCCAACTCATATCCAATTGAAATTGAAAAGTTTTTTCCAGAAATAACAGTCCATCAAGAGGCTTGCCCTATTTGGGTGCCACTTATTGAAAACAATGAGTTCGATAATATTGGTGCTGATTTTTTTATTCAAAAACACATTAATAATTTATTATCAAAATCTAGTAATATCGATACTATTCTTTTAGGGTGTACGCATTATCCGTTACTTGAAAATAAAATAAAAGAAATTTTACCTAAAAATATAACTTTATTAAGTCAAGGCAATATTGTAGCAAATAGCTTAAAAGATTATTTAAAAAGACATAATGAGCTAGAAGAATTGTGTAGTAAAAATGGAAAAGTTGCTTTTTATACAACCGATTCAACTGAAATATTTGATAAACAAGGTGAAGTATTTTATGGTAAAAAACTGAAAAGCGAGTACCTACATTTAAAATAATTTGGCATTTGATTGCCAAATATGCCAATTTTATGATAATGATTTTATTTAAATACTATTTGGATAGAAATATGTTTCAATTTAAATATTAATTACATTTGCCACAATGAAAACTATTGGAATTATTCGCGAAGGCAAAATACCCACCGATTTAAGATCGCCATTATCTCCCTCCCAATGTGTTGAATTAAAAACAAACTTTCCTGGAACCAATGTAATTGTTCAGCCATCAAGTAATAGGTGTTTTACAAATGAAGAATTTAGCAACTTAGGTATTGAATTAAACGAAGATTTAAGTAATTGCGATATAATTTTAGGTGTAAAAGAAGTCCCAATTGAGGATTTAATTGCAAATAAAACCTATTTGTTTTTTTCCCATACCATTAAAAAACAACCCCATAATAGAAACTTATTAAGAGCGGTTTTAAAAAATAAAATTACCTTAATTGATTATGAAACATTGGTTTGGGAAGCTGGAAATAGAATAATTGGGTTTGGTAGATTTGCCGGATTAGTTGGTGCGCATTATGCTTTTTTAATGTGGGGTAAAAAGTATGGTTTTTACACATTGAAGCCTGCTAGCAAATGCAAGAATTTAGAAGAAATGATTGGGCAATACAAAGACTTACAACTTTCGCCTATGAAAATAGTTTTATGTGGAGATGGTAGAGTTGCACATGGTTGTTTGGAATTATTAAGAAAATTAAAAATAAGCCAAGTTAGTCAAGAGGAGTTTATTGAAAACGATTACAATAAACCTGTTTATGTGCACTTAAGAAGCGAAGATTACTATATAAGAAAAGATGGAAAAGAATGGGATAAGGCTGATTTTTACAAACATCCCGAAGATTATATTAGTAATTTTAAACCTTATTATCAAAGAGCTGATATTATGCTTAATGGTATATTTTGGAAACAAGGAATACCAACTTTTTTTACCAATGAAGAAATGAAAAGCAGCAATTTTAGAATTAAAATTATAAGTGATATTACTTGCGATATTCCTGGCCCAATTCCATCTACTATTAAAAGTACCTCTATCGAAAATCCATTTTATGGTTACAACGCTTTTTTAGAAAACGAAGTAGAACCTTTTCTCCCAAATTCAATCGATGTGCAGGCAGTTGGCAATTTACCTTGCGAGTTACCTATTGATGCTTCTACTGAATTTGGCGAACAACTAATTCGTCATATTTTACCTTATATTTTAATTGACGACAAAGAAGACATTATAAAAAACGCAACCATTACAGTTAATGGAGCACTAACTAAAAAATACGAATATTTAAAAGACTATATAGCTTAAATAAATGTTGGATTTTTATCACGCAAGGCGTGATTGAATGTTGAATTTTGGATGTTGAATTTTGAATAACAATTAAACAATTAACCATTTAAACAATTAACCAATTAAACAATCCAACAATCTTGTAACCACAAAAACAAATGGCAAAAAAAAGAGGATTTAATAGCAACAACAACCAAAAAGAAGAAGTTGAAAAAGTAAAAGTTACAAAGGAGAGTTTAAAAGAAGCATTAGCATTATTTAAATATATAAAGCCATATCAAGGTAAGTTTATTTTTGGATTGTTTTTCATTGCCTTATCTGCCATATCAACATTGGCTTTTCCAGTTTTATTAGGCAAAATGATTGATGCAGCCACTCCCATTGTCTCTTCTCCTGTTGAATTAACTCCATTAAACCCAATTCAAAAACAAATTGGTTTTGATTTAAAAAATATTCATTTAAGTTTAAATACCATTTTAATTTTAATTTTTGTGCAATTGGCTTTGCAAACTTTGTTTTCGTTTATGCGCATTTATTTGTTTACCGAAGTAGGTGAAAAATCGTTGGCCGATATGCGTAAAGATTTATATTCTAAGTTATTAACTATGCCAATGAGTTTTTACACCGAACAAAGGGTTGGTGAATTAAGTAGTAGAATTTCATCCGATTTATCACAAATTCAAGATGCAATTTCACTCACATTAGCTGAATTGTTAAGAGGTATATTTACCTTGGCTGTTGGACTAACAGTTATATTTTTAATTTCTACCAAATTAGCTTTAACCATGCTTGGAGTGGTTCCTATTATTGCGGTATTAGCGGTATTTTTTGGAATGCGAATTAGAAAAATGTCACGCAAAGCACAAGATCAATTGGCCGAAAGTGGAACCATAGTAAACGAAACTTTTCAGGGAATTGCCATTGTAAAAGCATTTAGCAGCGAGGCAAACGAAATAAAACGCTATACAAAAAGCATTTATAGCGTGGTTGATACTGCAATTTCAAACGCTCGTTACCGAGGTGCTTTCGTATCATTCATGATTTTTAGTGTATTTGGAACCATTGCTTTCGTTATGTGGGTGGGTGCTAATATGATAAAAAGTGGAACATTATCTATTGGCGATTTAACAATGTTTGTTATTATTTCAGGTTTTGTAGGCGGCACTTTTGCTGGCTTTGCCGACATGTTTAGTCAGTTTCAAAAAACCTTGGGAGCTACCCAACGAGTTCGCGAAATTTTAAGAGAAGAAGGGGAAGATGTAAATTTAATTGAAACTCCTATTGATGAAAAATATAAAATAAATGGAGAGGTTACGTTTGAAAATGTAGCTTTTGCTTATCCTGGAAGGTTAGATGTTACTGTTTTGAAAAATATTGATTTAACTGCTTCAAAAGGTCAGCAAATTGCGTTAGTTGGGCCAAGTGGTGCTGGTAAATCTACCATTGCCAATTTACTTTTACAGTTTTATAAAGCCACAGATGGTATTATTTTTTACGATGGTAAAAATGTAAATGAAATTCCATTGAGTCAATTGCGAAAGCAATTGGCCTATGTGCCACAAGATGTAATGCTTTTTGGAGGAACTTTGTTCGAAAACATTGCCTATGGCAATCCAAATGCTAATGAAAATGAGGTAATTGAAGCAGCAAAAAAAGCAAATGCTTTCGATTTTATAATGGCTTTTCCCGAAAAAATGCAAACCATTGTAGGTGAAAGAGGGATTAAACTTTCGGGCGGACAACGTCAACGAATAGCAATAGCTCGCGCAATTTTAAAAAATC
Source organism: Bacteroidota bacterium (assembly GCA_037141455.1). Lineage (GTDB taxonomy): Bacteria > Bacteroidota > Bacteroidia > UKL13-3 > UKL13-3 > JAAFJM01. Next base: position 4,196 of record JBAXCN010000068.1, on the reverse strand, counting down.
CTGCAATTTTAATATTAGACGAAGCTACTAGTGCTTTAGATAGCGAAAGCGAAAGTTTGGTGCAGGAAGCATTAGATAATTTAATGCAAAATAGAACCACCTTTGTAATTGCGCATCGCCTTTCTACTATTAGAAAAGCCAATAAAATAATAGTGATAGACAAAGGAACTGTTACTGAACAAGGTACTCACGATGAATTAATTAAGCTTTCAGGTGGTGTTTATAAAAAACTTGTTGAATTACAATTAGATACTGCAGAATTGATTTAAACGTCTTTATGAAGCTGTTTTAGTAGGTTTATAAATTATTCACTACTCTAACTTAAATTATTTTGAGAATTAATTCCCATCAAGCTAGTTTCGGATACAATTATCTGAAATAGAATATTATAAAATATATTTATAATGTAATTTATACTATTGTAAATAGTATTTAAATCTCTTCTTAAAGTGTTTTACTGAAGTTATTTGATTAATAGCATAATTTATTGAGATAATGCAGTTGCAATAGTTATTTATGTAAATTCTATTGGTCTAATTAAGATAAGTTTTCGGCATTTTATAATTTATGATGGTTTTTAAATCATTTTTAATGATTAACTCCAATTATCGCTTCGGTAAAAAACATTTCACCCTTTTTTAATTAATAGCCGATTTAAAAAAATTTTTTTAGTAAAAACTGCACTTTACAAATGTTTTTATGCAATAATTATTCATTAATACCTACCTTAGTAATATCTACAATAATTTAATATTTAGGCAATTAAGCATTCGCTTCTAAAGCTTTACATATGTACAAATATTTACATAAGTAAACAAGGATATTTACATTTGTAAATTCAGTAAACAATTGTAAATTCGCAGCTTTACAATTGTATTATATAATTGATTATCAATATGGATGAACTTAACAAACGTGTAGTGGAAGTAATGGAGCATTTTTGTAGCTCTAAATCTGTCTTCGCTTCCGATTTAGGCATTGGATTACCAACTATTGCCCATATTTTTTCGGGCAGAAACAAGCCAGGAGTAGATATTTTACAAAAAATACTCCTCACCTATCCAACTGTAAACGCTACTTGGCTGATGATTGGAAATGGTGAAATGAAAACAATAGAAAAAGTAACAATAGATATTGAAAATGAATTAATTAGACTGAATAGTTTAATTGATAATTTAAATACTTTTAACAATAATACAAGCGAAGTAATAGCTTACCATAAATTGTTTTTAGACGAATTAAGGCATATTTCAGAACTTGATGTATTGTTAGTAAATTCGCAAATTGATTTAACAAAAACCCAACAAGAATTGAAAGGCGAATTATCAATTTTAAAATCTAAAGTGTTAAAGTAATTGGTATGTTATAAATAATTGATTATATATAATTTGTGGAAATATGTTTTATGAAATAAATATCCATTGAATTTAGTAAAGTCAAAAATTTTAATCACCTCTACCCTTTTAATAATTCAATTTCCAATAAAATTACAAAAACATTTAAATTACATAGCATGTTATAACTATGTTTGCATTAAATTTTATAAATAAAATATCAATGACTGAAAATACTGAATACTGGAGCATATATGCCGAACAAACCCCAAATCCTGAAACGATGAAGTTTGTTTTTAATAAAATGATTTTGCCCGAAGAAGCAGAAGATTATCCAACCAAAGAAAAAGCCAATGCTTCACCTATTGCTAAAAGTTTATTTGAGTTTAGCTTTGTAAATGGAGTATTTGTAATGAATAATTTTATAACCATTACTCGAGCTCCTGAAACTGAATGGCATGAAATTACACCTATTGTTAAAGAATTTTTAAAAGCATACGTAGAAGCTGGCGAGCCAATTAGTTATAAATCAGACAAATCAAATATTGAAGGTGCTGATAATGTAATAGTTGCTCAAATTTTAGATATTTTAGATACATACATAAAACCAGCAGTTGAAAACGATGGCGGAATGATTTCGTTCAAATCGTTTAACGAGGAAAGTGGTTTGGTAACTGTTGAATTGAAAGGTTCTTGCAGCGGTTGTCCATCATCAACCGTAACATTAAAAAAAGGAATTGAAGGTTTATTAACCCGCATGGTTCCGCAGGTTAAAGAAGTAGTGGCAGAAAGCCTTTAAGAAAATATTTTTTTGATTACACACAAAAGCCAATTCATTTAAGAGTTGGCTTTTTTTATATTTACACTTTAATTATGACACCTTTAGACTTAAAACTGAATCAAATTTTAAATGTATTACCAAGCCAGAAGCCAGGTTTTATTTATACCATTCCGTTTACTCCCAATTTGCTCAATCACTTTAATAGTGTGCATGCAGCAGTTATTTTTTCGCTTGCCGAAGCTACAAGTGCACAGTTTTTACTTCAAAATTTTGAAGCATTTCAACATGAGTTTATTCCTTTGCTAAGAAGTACGCAAACCAAATACAAGCAACCAGCATTTTCGGATATTCATGCCAAAGCTGAATTTAAAAATACCAGTAAAGAACTTGTAATAAATGATTTGCAAACGAAAAAACGTGCAATGGTAACCATTTCTGTAACTATTCACGATGAAGAAGAAAAATTAATTTTTACCAGTGAGTTAGAATGGTTTTTAACTTTAAAAACTAATTGATGCCTAAAAGCGTATACGATGGTATGAAGTTTTTTCAAATAATTTGTTTGGCAGCGGTGTTAAGTGCTTGCAGCAAACAAACTACTACCAAAAGCCAACCGATTGTACCTAATACACCTAAAGTTGATACTTTTAAAGTGAATTTCTTAGCTCTTGGTGACTCCTACAGCATTGGGCAAAGTGTGGCTTTTGAGGAAAATTTCCCAAATCAGTTGGCAAAAACATTGGCTAACGACACCATTTTATTTAACGAGGTAAAAATTATAGCCACCACCGGTTGGACAACCACCAATTTGATTGATGCTATTAACAATCAAAATTTGGATAAAAAGTACAATTTGGTTTCGCTTTTAATTGGGGTGAACAATCAATACCAAAATAAACCCATTGAACTTTACAAAACTGAATTTAAAGCACTGCTAAACAAAGCCATAGCATTAGCTAATTTTGACACCAATAAGGTTTTTGTGGTTTCAATTCCTGATTATGGTTTTACTCCTTTTGGTAAAAACAACCAAAGCACCATTTCTGCTCAAATTGAAAGTTACAATCAAATCAATAAAAGTATAACAGACTCACTAAATGTGGGCTATGCAAACATTACTCCTATTTCTCAAATGGGTTTAACCAATCCTGAATTAGTAGCGGCTGATGGTTTGCACCCAAGTGCTGCCATGTATAAAATGTGGGTTGACCTGATGAAACCTGTGGTTTATAAAAAGATAGCAGGTAAATAATGGTTTTGCTTCTTTTGAATTTTGTAGAGACGTTTAATTAAACGTCTCTACCATGCAAACAGAAAACCAACAACCTAATGAAGAGAGACGTTACACGCAACGTCTTTTTTTGTTGCTGTGGAGACGTGATGCATCACGTCTGTAAGTTTTTCCGCACGGCTGAGGAAGGTTTTCTATTTATAAATATCTTTTCTATTGCCTATCTTTTGAATTTCTACAACTTTTACCACATCTTCTATACTATAAACAATCCTATAATCTCCAGATCTTACACGCCATAATTCATTTTTTTGCGCTTCCAATTTCTTTGCACCAACAGGACGAGGATTATTTGCTAAATCATCAATTACAGTAGCTATTTTCTTTACAATAGTTATGGGAAGTTTGCTCAATTCTTTTTGAGCCGATTTTTTTAAAACAATACTGTACATAATTACAGTTTGCCTTTTTTCTTTAGTTGTGCTTTTACCTCTTCCCAAGCCACTGTTGGTTCTTCTGCGCGCGATTCAGCAATAATTACATCAAATAAATCTTCAATTTCCTCTTCATGCTCAATTAAAGTTTTCATTTCAATAACTACAGCTTTTTTTCGGTTTTTATCATCTGTTATATAGCTTACACCTTTCATGTCTTTAATAATTATTGTTTTACAAATATAAAAAATTGAAACGCATAACCTTTAAATTTATTTAATAAAACCAAAATCTTTGTTATTCAATTCGACCAGTTAGCTAACGGGTAATATGTTTATTGTAACAAATTAGGGTATAAATATGCGAACAGTTAGCTAACGGTTCGAACAACGGTTATAATTGGGTTTGTATTTGTA
>JBAXCN010000067.1:0-16796 GCA_037141455.1 Bacteroidota bacterium | reverse complement strand
AACAATTAAACAATTCAACAATTCAAAATTCAAAATTCAACATTCCGTAGAAAATTACTGCTTTTAGTCAAAACTTCTTACAGTTTACATAGATTGTATTATAATTGCTAAAATTATTAAAATCATTTATGGAAAACGTTACTACCCTCGGACAATTTATTATAGAAAAACAACAAGATTTTCCTTATGCAAAAGGTGAACTTTCTCGCTTATTACGCGATATTGGAATAGCATCTAAAATTATAAGCCGTGAAGTTAATAAAGCAGGATTAACCAATATTTTAGGCGATCATGGCAGTGTAAATGTGCAAGAAGAAGATGTTAAAAAATTAGATATTATTGGTAATGAAACTTTCATTTCTACTTTTAGTAAAGGTGGCGAAGTTTGTGTAATAGCAAGTGAAGAAAATGAAGGAATTATTCCACTAAAAGGTACTTTTTCTAAAAATGGAAAATATGTAATTTGTATGGATCCATTAGATGGTTCATCAAACATTGATGTAAACGTTTCAATTGGTACCATTTTTTCTATTTATAAACGAGTTACCCCCGAAGGAACTGAACCAAATGATAGCGATGTGTTACAAGCAGGAAACAAATTAGTAGCAGCAGGATATGTACTTTACGGTTCTTCAACCATGTTAGTTTTTAGTACAGGTAATGGTGTAAATGCATTTACTTTAGATCCAAGTATTGGGGAGTTTTGTTTAAGCCATGCCGATATTAAAACGAGTGAAGATGGTAAAATTTATTCAATTAACGAAGGCAATGCTGCCGAATTTCCGCAAGGAGTAAAAGACTATTTAACTTGGGTAAAAGAATCGGATAAATCTACAGCACGACCATATACAGCTCGTTATATTGGTTCTATGGTAGCCGATTTTCACCGTAATTTATTAAAAGGTGGTGTATTTATTTACCCGCCAACTGCTAAAAGTCCAAATGGAAAATTACGTTTGTTATTCGAAGGTATTCCAATGAGCTATATTGCGGAACAAGCAGGTGGACTAGCAACAACTGGAACAACAAGAATTTTAGATGTAGAACCAACAGCAATACACCAACGTGTTCCTATTATTATGGGTTCTAAAAACATGGTGAATAAGGTAGTTGAGTTCATGAATAAATAGTTCTGAAATTTTGAATGTTGGATGTTGGATTTTGAATGTTGGATTTTGAATGTTGGATGTTGGATTTTGAATGTTGGATTTTGAATGTTGGATATTGGATTTTGAATGTTGTATTTTGAATTTAAATAACTAACTACTAAGTACTAAAAACTAAGTTCTAAAAACTAAGTACTAATAACTAAGTACTAAAAACTAGGTACTAAAAACTAAAAAAAAATGAAGCATAACAACAAAGTCACAGGTGAAATTGGAGAGCAATTGGCTTGTAACTTTTTGATAAATAAAGGTTATGAAATATTAGAACGAAATTACAAACAACTAAAAACGGAGGTTGATATCATTGCAAAGCACCAAAACTGTTTGGTTATTGTTGAAGTAAAAACACGTTCGAGTAATTTTGTAAATCCTGAAAATGCAGTAAGTAAAGCCAAACAAAAAACCTTGGTGGAAGCTGCTGTTTTGTATCAAGAAAAACATGCAATAAAAAGCGAAATCCGTTTTGATATTATTGCCATTATTAAAACCAAACAAGAAACCGAAATTTTGCATTTTGAAGATGCATTTTATCCATATACCACTTATTAAATTATGGCTATTAAAATAATTGAATGTCCGCGCGATGCCATGCAAGGCTTGCACGATTTTATTCCAACTCAAACCAAAATTGATTATATCAATCAGCTGTTAAAAGTGGGTTTTGATTCTATAGATTTTGGCAGTTTTGTGTCGCCAAAAGCCATTCCGCAAATGGCTGATACCACTGAGGTTTTGGCGGGTTTAGATTTAAGCAATACCAAAAGTAAATTATTGGCCATTATAGCTAATTTAAAAGGTGCCGAAAATGCAGTTCAACATGAGCAAATTAAGTATTTGGGTTTTCCTTTTTCTATAAGCGAAACTTTTCAAATGCGCAATACCAATAGCAGCATTACCCAAAGTTTAGAAACTGTAAAGGCTATTCAAGCTTTATGTGTAAAGCATAATAAAGAGTTGGTGGTATATATTTCTATGGGTTTTGGTAATCCGTATGGTGATGTTTGGAATACCGAAATTGTTGAAAAATGGGTGATGGAAATGCACTTGTTGGGCATCAAAATTATTTCATTGAGCGATACCATTGGCATTGCCAATCCTGAATCAATTAGTTATTTATTCAAACACTTAATTCCAACTTTTAAAACCATTGAGTTTGGAGCACATTTGCATACCACTCCTAATACTTGGCAAGAAAAAATAGATGCGGCCTACCAAAATGGTTGTTTGCGTTTTGATGGTGCTATGAAAGGTTTTGGTGGTTGCCCAATGGCAGCTTATGATTTAACAGGAAATATGGCAACCGAAAATTTGTATGCTTACTTTAACGATAAAGGTTTACAAACTGGCATTGATGGCTATGAATTTGTAGATGCTTTAATTCTAGCCAACCAAGTTTTTGATAATGCACATTAAATATGGTACTTCGTCAAGCTGAATTTAAAGACCTTTTAGCCATAACCAATATTTATAACGATGCCGTTTTAAATACTACTGCCACGTTCGATATTGAACCAAAAACTGTCGATCAAATGACCGATTGGTTAAATGCACACAATGAAAAATATTGCGCTGTGGTTTGTGAAGTAAACAATGAAATAGCAGGTTGGGCAAGTTTAACGCGTTACAGCGATAGAACCGCTTACGATAGAACAGCAGAGTTTAGCATTTATTTACACCCTAATTTTAAAGGACAAAAATTAAGTAAACCATTAATGGAATATTGCTTACAGCAAGGAATAAAAAATGGTGTAAAAGCAGTATTGGCACGCATTACTGAGGGCAATGATATCAGCATCAAACTGCATGAGCATTTTGGCTTTTTTATGGTAGGCATTTTAAAACAAGTAGGTGTAAAGTTTAACAAAGTACTTGATGTAAATTTGATGCAATTGTTGGTGGAATAATTTTATACTTGTTTCAATGAAACCCAATCTATACATTATTGCAGGTTGTAATGGCGCAGGAAAAACCACCGCTGCATTCAATATTTTACCTCAAATATTGTCGTGCAAAGAGTATGTAAATGCGGATGAAATAGCGAGAGGAATTTCTCCTTTCCAACCCGAAAAAGTGGCGATAGAAGCTGGCAGAATCATGCTTAAAAGAATTGATGAGTTATTGGAAAATAAAGAATCCTTTGCTTTTGAAACTACATTAGCTACCAAAAGTTTTGAAAGTTTAATTTACAAAGCACAGGAAAAAGGCTACTTCGTCAACTTAATTTATTATTGGTTAGAATCAGTTGAATTAGCAGAAATGAGAGTAAAAACAAGAGTGGCAGAAGGCGGTCATAACATTCCTAAAGACGTAATTCATAGAAGATATTTTAGAGGAATTGATAATCTTTTTAAAATATATCATGATATTTGTGACTTGGTTATTATTTATGACAATTCAAATAATCAACCAGAATTGGTTTATGAAAAAAACCAATTGAATGAATGTAATATAACAGATTTGGAAAAGTTTAACATCATAAAATCACTTATAAAATGAAACCTTCAGAAACTGATAAGACCAGAGATTTAATTGTTGAAGGCATGAAAATTTCTTATAAAAAAATGCTAATCAAAAAGAAACAACTTGGACAAAAGTTGGTGTTTAGCGAAAACGGTATTATCAAAATTATTGAAGCAAAAGATATTGTGATTGATGAAACAAAATAGGTATTAAAATTGGTAATCCCCGTTTTTGGCTATGTTAATTGTAAGCTCCTTTTTTTCCTTTTCTAACTTATCGTATCCAACTTTTAGGTTTTTCCAAAAACTTTCCAAACCTGGCTCGCTGCCATATTTTGCATTATGTAGTGCTAAGTTTTTATCATTCATTTTAAATGGAAAAATATACACCGGTATTTTATTTTGCCCATTGTTTTTAGCATGAACAGCGTATAAATAAATCTCTTTTATTTTATCATCGGTCATGGGAATGCAACCAATGGTTACGCATGAACCATGTATAAAAATATCACCGCCAAGATTATCGGCAATACTTTTTATTTTATCGGCTTGGTTAGGATAATTTATACCCAATGAAAGATAAAAACTACTTGCAGCATTAAATCTATCAATATAGTAAAAACCTTCGGGAACTTGTCCATCCCCACTTTTTCTTTTAGGTCCCAAGGTTCCCGAACGAGCGCAAACATCGTAAGTAGCAATTTTTTTATATGTTTTATCTGCTTTATTTTTAGCAAATAGTTCAATAATATCTTCGTTTTTAAAGGCTACTAACATTATTTGTAATTCGGTAACCTTTAAGTTATTCTTTTTAAGATTTTCCAATAACAAATTGTTCTTTTCACTAATAGACGTTCTAACTCTTGCATACTTTTTTTGCTCTTCTAAAAAGTTGCTTTTTGGTGCAAAGGCACATAATAAAATAATGGAAAATAGAGAGATTATTTTTTTCATATTATTAATTTTTTAATATTCAAATGTATAAAAACTTTGATATAGTTATTTGGCTTATAACAATATATTTCTTTCAATGAAACCCAATTTATAAATTATTTTTGGTTTTAATATCACAAAAAATCAAATACATCAATAATTATACTTTGAAAATACTTATCATTGAAACTATTGAATCATATTAATATTAGTTGGATTGGTAGTTTGGTAGTATATATTTTTTCAATAACTCATTTTTAGTTTCTGAATTTAAAAAAACAAAGAGAAAATTATATGAGAAAATTTTTGTTAATAATACTTATATTCTATTATTCAATAAATACAATCTATGCGCAAAGTTTTGACTTGGGTAGCTGGAATATTTTGAATTTAAAATACAACCAAAATGAAAAATTAAGTTTTTTGGGCGAAGCACAATTGCGTTCATTATTATTTTACAACAACTTTCACTATTACGAGTATAAAGGAGGAGTTAATTATAAAATTCACAAAAATGTAAAACTAACTTTGGGCGCAGGCAGTTACCAAACCTATAAAGAAGGCGGGGATTTTGTTTTACCTAAAAACAACAATGAATTTAGAATTTGGCCTCAAGTTATTCTTTTTCAATCAATAGGTAAGTTAAAAATAGAACAACGTTATCGTTCAGAATTAAGGTTTACAAGCAATGGCTATCGCAACCGTTTTCGCTACAGAGTTGGTATTTCTTGCCCTTTTGGAAAAGAAAGAAATGAATATAAACCCTTTCAAATGAGTGCAAGCAATGAAATTTTTTTTACCGACAATGAGCCTTATTTTGAAAGAAACAGAATGTTATTTGCATTGAACTACAAACCATCAAAAGCAACGACTTTTCAAATAGGCTATTTGCATCAGTTCGATTACAAAATAAATGACGAAACGGGTCGAGACTTTTTGCAAATTGGTTTTTTTATTGAATTGTTTAGAAAAACAAACACAAGTGTTGATACAGATATTAAAGACAATTAAATATTATAAATAAATAAAGTGGAAAACTATGAAACTAGTCAGTTTGGATTTGCAAATCCGCTTTTTATAATGCCAATAACTTTTAACAAAGCAAATGTATCAAATGGCATTAATATTTTCGCATTACAAGTGCTTATGGTAGTTAATTGCGGTTGCAAAACCGAATTCGATTTTAGTTGAGGACAAACTTTCGGACACAAAACCTTTTATTTATTCAGCCTCATTTTTGTAATATTATTCAATACATCCACATAAACACTGTCTAGTTCAGCAGGTTCTTGTAAATAAAAATCGTAATTATTTTTAAAATCTTTTTCGGTTATGTTGTATTTTTTATAAATAAAATTGTAATGCCAATCCATGGCTTTGTTTAAACTATCGGTGGCAAAACCTTGTTGGCTTACTCCTGCTTCCGCTATTTGTATGTCGGTCATAATATCACCCATCTTTTTTCTATCAAAAAATGGATTTGGTTTTAAATTATTGTTGTTACTGCAAGCAATGGTAGAAAAAACTAAAGCAATTGTTGCATATTTGTAAACTGATTTTATCATAATGAGTATAGCTGCGAATATCGAAAAATTAAAACAACAACTAAGCCAAAATATTAAATTAATTGCGGTTAGCAAAACTAAACCAAACGAAAATATTTTAGAAGCTTATAATGCAGGACAAAAAGTTTTTGGCGAAAATAAGGTTCAAGAGCTGGTAAGTAAGCATGAACAATTGCCAAAAGACATTGAGTGGCACCTGATAGGACATTTGCAAAGCAATAAAGTAAAATACATTGCTTCATTTGTACATTTAATACATTCTATTGATAGTGAAAGTTTATTATTGGAAGTGAATAAACAAGCTGCAAAATTTAGTAAAATTCAAAAAGTGCTTTTACAAATTAGTATTGCAGATGAAGATACAAAGTTTGGTTTGAACCAAAATGAATTATCAATAATAATTGACAATTATTTAAATGATTGTTACCCCAATATAGAAATTATAGGATTAATGGGAATGGCTACTTTTACTGAAAACGAAGAAAAAATAGCAAATGAATTTGCTGGTTTAAAAAAGTTGTATGACGAAATAAAATTCAGCTATTTTAACAAACATGAATCGTTTAATCAATTATCTATGGGCATGAGTAGCGATTATGAAATTGCCATAAAAGAAGGAAGTACCATGATTAGGGTTGGAAGTAATATATTTGGCAGCAGGTAAGAAATTTTGAATGTTGAATGTTGAATGTTGAATTGTTTAATTGCTTAATTGCTTAATTGTTGAATTGCTTAATTGTTGAATTGCTTAATTGATGTGCTACTAGATCTCGCAAGGCTTGATTGAATGCTGAATTTTGAAATATAAACTAACTCTTGGACTAGCTCAGCAACCGACAAACTAAGAACTAAAAACTAATAACTAAAAAAAATGCGCACATTACTAACCACGCTTAACGCAAAATACATTCATATAAATTTAGCCATTCGGTTATTGTACGAACTGAATAAAGATAACAAAGGTTTGGAATGGAAAGAGTTTACTATAAAAGAATCGAAAGAGGGAATAGCAGAATTTTGTAAAGATTTTGATGTAATAGCTTTTAGTTGTTATATATGGAATATTACCCAAACGCTTGCTGTGGCTCGATTAATTAAAGCATTAAAACCTAATACTAAAATATTGCTAGGCGGACCTGAAGTGAGTTACGAATACCTTGATATTATAAATTTACCCGAAGTTGATTATATTATTACAGGCGAAGGCGAAACGCCATTTAAATTGTTTTTAGATAATTATCCAAACATTGAAAACGTGCCAAATTTGGTATTTAAAACCAACCAAAAGGTGAAGGAAAATTTACCTGCACCTATGTTTGATTTGGTTAATTATACCAACTTTAATCCATACATCAACGATAAACCCGAAGACCTTTATAATAAAGTTTGTTATGTAGAAACCAGCCGTGGCTGCCCTTATAAATGCGAGTTTTGTCTGGCCAGTTTAGATAATAAAGTGCGAACATTACCCATAGCCGACATAAAAGCCAACTTACTTTTCTTAATGGAACATGGGCGAGTAATTAAGTTTTTGGATAGAACTTTTAATGTTAAAAAAGATTTTACCATTGATATGTTTGAGTTTATTTTGGCAAATCACAAACCAAACAATGTGTTTCAGTTCGAAATTACAGCAGATATAGTTCACCCCGATATTGTATCATTCATTCAGGAAAAAGTACCTAAAGGTTTATTTAGATTTGAAATAGGCATACAAACGGTAAACCAACAAGCCAATTTACAAGTAAGTAGGAAACAAAATTTTGATAAAACCAGTGGGGTTATAAAAAAACTAGATGATAAAATAGAAATGCACCTAGACCTAATAGTCGGCTTGCCTTTAGATTATTGGAACGATATAAAATATAGCATTGAAGAAGTGTTTAAACTATTTCCACCCGAATTGCAATTGGGGTTTTTAAAGTTTTTAAAAGGCACACCCATGCGCCAAAAGTATAAGGAACATGAGTATGTTTTTGACCCACTTCCCCCCTATCAAATTATAAAAAGTAAGTATCTTTCCGAAAACGAACTTTTACAAATTACCTATTTAGAAGAAGCCTTAGAAATTTATTGGAATAAAGGCAGAACGTTAAATACCTTAAAATATGTAGCTATAAATTATAGTATTTTCGATTTCCTTTTAGGTTTAGGCAATTATTTTATAACTAAAAGTAATTTTCACAAACATTCGCTAACTGATATTTTTGAAATAATAAATGAGTTTGCAAAAACCAATTATGCCAACGATTCAACTTTACCACAACTCATAGCCATTGATTATTATTTGCAAGCCAATATTAAACCCAAAACTTTATTTATTGAAGAAATAGACCGAGCCGAAAAAACGGATTTAATCACACAATTGCATTTAAATCATCATAAATTTAGGTTTATTATTATTCCAATCAACTTTAACTTTGAGGCATGGCAACAAACTAATACAATTGAAACAGGAAACTTTAACCTTATTTATCAATACAATGGCGTTACCAAACCTGCAGTTATTTGCAATTCGATAGCTGAATTTGTTTAAAGAAAAACAGTAGTTACTTACAGTCCGTGGTTGGTGTCCTCACCAATCCACTTTTTATTTCAAATAAAGTCATTATAATGCACAATAAAGTCAAATTCTGTTTTTAAACCAAAATAGAATTTAGCTGATGAAAAGTGATAATCTTCGGACAATGATTCTAATTTCCATTTTTCATTTATTGGGTTATTGTGAATATAATTCAATTTTTGAACAGCAATTTCTTTACTTTTTATTTCTATGGTTCTTGCTCTTCTTTCCCAAAAATGATAAGCCCTGTCGTTTTGCGTTGAAATATAGTTACTCAACAATTCATTATTTTGTGCTACCAAATATTTTTTAAATTCATGTCCAGTAAACTTCAGCAAAGTGTTTTCTACTTCGTTAACCTGATACTGATTATTAATAGTCCATAGCAAATGAATATGATTTGGCATTACAACAAAGCCATGAACATAGGCTCTGTTTTCTTTGGAAAGCCACGCTAAGGAATCAGTAATAATTTTTTTTATGTCGTTATTGACCAATAAATTTTGCCAACTATTTATGGTTGCTGTAAAAAAGTACATGATTCTAATTTAATTTTTTTATTTATAATTATTTGTTGGAAAATCGGATTGGTGAGGACACCAACCGAGGACAAACCTTTAATGATTTATTTTTGTCCCCTAAACCATTTAGTTAGTGACCCTGAATGATTTCTTAATGACCCTAATTGATTTCCTTTTGCCTCTGTACCTTCTAGTAAGCAACCCTGAATGATTTACTCTTGCCTCTGAACCTTTTAGTTAGTGACCCTGAATCATTTCTTAATGACCCTAATTGATTTCCTTTTGCCTCTGAACCTTCTAGTAAGCAACCCTGAATGATTTACTCTTGCCTATGAACCTTTTAGTAAGTGACACTGAACCATTTCTTTTTGGCCCTGAATTATTTCCTTATGAATCTGTAGCATTTAGTAGGTGACCATGAATGATTTCTTACTTCTTCAAAGCCATTTCTGTTATGTATTTAACAATACAACAATTTAACAATCCAGCAATATAACAATCCAACAATTAATCAATTGTATACTCTTTTTTGCGTTTAGTAATGTCAATTCGTTCATCAATTTTCTCTACCAATACATCTTTTCCGTAAATAAAATTATTTCGTTTATATTCAGTTGGTACAATTCTATCGGTTAAATAGATGGCATCTTTAGGGCAAGCTTCTTCGCATAATCCACAAAAAATACAACGCAGCATATTAATTTCATATTTAGCAGCATATTTTTCTTCACGATACAAATTTTCTTCGCCTTTATTTCGTTCTGCAGCATCCATAGTTATGGCTTCGGCAGGGCAAGCAACAGCACATAAGCCACATGCAGTACAATTTTCTCTACCTTGTTCATCACGTTTTAGGACGTGCATGCCTCGGTACACAGGGCTAAACTCGCGCGTAACTTCAGGATAACGAAGCGATACACTTTTTTTAAACATGTGCTTAAATGTAACACCCATTCCCGATAATATAGCTGGAATATAAAGTTTTTCTTTAAAACTCATTTCCTTATTACTTACTACTTTTGATCTATTGGTTAATTGCATTTTATTTTTTTTTGTTTATGGTTTGTAGAGACGTTGCATGCAACGTCTTTACTTTTTTTATTTACTAAATATTGTTAAACCTGCTCCTGTTAACAATACATTTACTATTGATAAAGGCAATAATATTTGCCAGCCTAGTTTCATTAACTGATCGTAGCGAAAACGAGGAATTGTCCAACGAATCCACATAAAAAAGAAAACAAAAAACAAGGCTTTGGTAAACAATGCGCCAAAACTAATTACAGCTACTAAATTTGGATTTAAAACTGTGGTTAAATAATCTAAACCAGGAAAATTATAGCCACCAAAATACAAACACGAAATTACTGCACCTGAAATAAACATATTTATGTATTCGGCAAACAAGTACAAGCCCAATTTCATTGATGAGTATTCGGTATGGTAACCACCTACTAATTCTGTTTCGCATTCGGGTAAATCAAATGGCGTTCTGTTACATTCGGCAAAAGCACATATTAAAAATATTATAAATCCTAAAGGTTGATACCAAATATTCCAATTCAATCCTTTTTGTTGATCTACAATATCAGTTAAACTCAATGAACCGTTCATCATTATTACAGCTATTAGCGACATACCCATGGCTAATTCATAACTAATCATTTGGCTTGAAGCACGAACCGCACCCAACAAAGCAAATTTGTTATTACTTGCCCAACCACCAATCATAATGCCATAAACACCTAAACTTACTACTCCAAATACATATAAAATACCAATATTTATATCAGCTACTTGTAACTTTAAAACCGTACCCTCATATACCATTGGTGTTCCCCAAGGAATTACAGCACTTGTCATTAAAGCAGTAATCATAAATATACATGGACCTAAAATAAAAAGTAGTTTATCGGACACATTTGGAATAATTTCTTCTTTAACAAAAAGTTTAACTCCATCGGCAATGGGTTGTAAAATACCAAAAGGCCCTGCTCTATCGGGTCCAATTCTATCTTGCATAAAAGCCGCTACTTTACGTTCGCCATAAGTTGCATAAGCGGCCACACCCAAACTTATTACAAATAATATTATTATTAATAAAACTTTAAATATTAAAACTATCATTACTTATTTTCTCCTTCTGTTAACATTCCAATTGGTTTAATATTATTTAAAGTTAATTCATTTGGTTTAACCATTTTCATATAATGGTTTGCTGAAATAACTGATTGGTGACTTACCGCTGTTGGTCCTTCAATAGTCCAATCGCTTGTTTGTTTTTTATCAAACCTACAAGTATTACATATAAATTCTTCTACTTCTCCCCATTGGTTTTTGCGTCCTGTAACTCGCGCCACTTCTTCGCCTTTGTACCAAATTATAGTTTTGCCACTACATTTATCGCAATTTCTGTGTGCATTAACCGGTTTGGTAAACCATACACGGCTTTTAAACCTAAAAGTTTTATCGGTTAATGCGCCCACCGGACATACATCAATTACATTTCCACTAAAATCATTTTCAATAGCTTGTTCAATATAAGTAGAAATTTCACTGGCATCACCTCTATTCATTACACCATGCACACGTCCATCGGTAATTTGTTCAGCTACTTTAACACAACGATAACATAAAATGCAACGTGTCATGTGTAATTGGATTTTATTACCAATATCTATTTTCTCAAAAGTTCTGCGTTCAAAATCAGTTCGGGTTTTAGCGCTTCCATGCTCGTAACCTAAATCTTGCAAATGACATTCTCCTGCTTGGTCGCAAATTGGACAGTCTAAAGGATGGTTTAACAATAAAAACTCAACCACACCTTTACGTGCATCCAATACTTTTTCGGATGAAAAGTTTTTTACTTCCATACCGTCCATTACCGTTGTGCGGCAACTGGCTACTAGTTTAGGCATTGGGCGAGGGTCTTTATCTGAGCCTTTGCTTACTTCCACTATACAAGTGCGGCAATAACCGCCACTGGTTTTTAGGTTGGTGTAAAAACACATAGCAGGTGGGGCTACCGCTGGGCCAACCATTCGGGCTGCCTGCAAAATAGTAGTGCCGTCTGCTACTTCTATTGTTTGTCCGTCTATTGTTACTTTTGCCATTTATTATTTTTATTAGCCGCTAATTACACAGATTACTCTGATTCATTAGGGCGATTTTTATTATTTAAGCCACTGATTACACAGATTTCACTGAGTAATTTTAGGCGATTTTTTGTTTATTCCAAAACTCGAAATTGTTTTTTCAATTTCCACTATTAATTTATCAATGTGATTATAAACAACTCCCCAAATTATCTCATAATCAGTATTTGCATAATCGTGTACAATTCTGTTTCTAAGTCCTATTATTTTATTTTTAGATGACACATTTAGTGTATAATTTTCAATTTTCTTTATCGCTTCAGAAATTATTTCCAATTCTTTTTCAACTGCTCTTAAAACTATTTTCTTTGAAATAAAATCTTCAAATTTAGTTATCCCTGCCGTATAATCCTTTATTGATGAAGCTGCAATTTTTATATCAAATAGTAATATTAAAACCTTAGGCCTCATAAATTATTTTTTTTGATTCCTCAATATTCTCTCTTAAATATTTGTTAGGTATATGTTTATTGATCATTAAATCAACTCTTCTTGTAAAAATTAACTCCAATTCATCTGCTAAATCAAAATACAAATCAGCATAATCCTCCACCAAAACATCATCATTAAATTTCACTATCAAATCTACGTCACTTTCATCATTGAATTTAGTTTGATCTAACACTGACCCAAAAGCATATAATTCTTTCACTTTATGTTTTTTACATAAATCATGTACTGAGTTTATATGTTGTTGTATAAAATTCATTTTTTTTAGCAAATCTCAATCACTATCGGGATACACAAGTTATTTTTCAAAAGTATAAACAGTGCTAGATGCACCTGTATAATTATATAACACAGCCGAATTAACAAGTTTAAATCCTCTTTTAGAAATATTATTCATTTCTAAATTTACTTGTTGTAAAAACCCACCAAATTCTTTGTCTGGTTTTGTTACAGATTCTATTTTATTATTTTCATCAATTATAACTATTTGCGCACCAACGCTCATATGAAGATACTTTTTACTTTCTTCACTTTGCTTAAATGCACTAAACAACGAAACACCAATGATGGTAATTACTGCAACTAAAATTAGTTTCATGCCTGTGGCTTGATAAATTGTTTTCATTGTTTTTACTTTTTTTCTGTGAATTCTGTGTAATCAGTGGCTTATTCCTGTCCGTGGTTGGTGTCCTCACCAACTACATTCGATTGGTGAGGACACCAACCGAGGGCAGAATCAATCGGCTAAGCTGTTGCCAAGTTATTCATATTATGATAATGTTTCACTTTTTTAAATGCACCAGGATTTTTTACAAACTCTTCAAACTCTGCTTTAAAATGGCGGATAGCACTTGCTACTGGCCAAGCCGCTGCATCGCCCAACGGACAAATGGTATTTCCTTCTATTTTACGCTGAATTTCCCAAAGCAAATCTACATCTTCCAAAGTGCCATGACCATCTAATATTTTATGCAATATTTTTTCCATCCAACCGGTTCCTTCGCGGCATGGGCTGCATTGTCCGCAGCTTTCGTGGTGGTAAAAACGAGCAAAAGTGTATAAATTTTCAACAATACTAGTGGTTTCATCCATTACAATAAATCCACCTGAACCCAACATGGTTCCGGTAGCAAAACCACCATCTGCCAAACTTTCGTAACTCATCAAACGTTTTTCGCCATTGGCAGTTGTTAGTATTAAATCGGCTGGTAAAATAGGAACAGATGAACCTCCAGCAACTACCGCTTTTAGTTTTTTACCATTTTTTATTCCACCACAATATTCATCACTGTAAATAAAATCTTCTACAGTAATTCCCATTTCTATTTCATATACACCCGGTTTATTAATATGTCCCGAAGCTGAAATTAATTTAGTTCCTGTTGACTTCCCTATTCCAATTCCAGCATACCAATCGCCACCATTATTTACAATTGGCACTACAGCAGCAATTGTTTCTACATTATTTACAATAGTTGGGCAAGCAAACAAACCAGCTATAGCCGGAAATGGCGGTTTAATTCTAGGATTTCCACGTTTTCCTTCTAAGCTTTCTAACAAAGCGGTTTCTTCCCCACAAATATAAGCACCGGCACCAGCTTGAACATGTAAATCCAAATTGTATCCAGTTCCTAAAATATTTTGACCTAAAAGTCCAGCTTTATAAGCATCATCAATGGCTTTTTCAAGAATTTTGATGATATAAAAATACTCGCCACGCACATAAATATATGAAGTGTTGGCACCCAATGCATAGCTTGAAGTAATCATTCCTTCAATTAACAAATGAGGAATTTTTTCCATTAAATACCTGTCTTTAAAAGTCCCAGGTTCGCTTTCATCGGCATTACAAACTAGGTAACGAGCAACGCCTTCAGGTTTTGCCAAAAAACTCCATTTCATTCCTGTTGGAAATCCAGCTCCACCCCTACCACGTAATCCCGATTTTTTAACTTCTTCTACAATGGCTTCTTGTGTCATTGTTTTCAAAGCTTTTTCAACCGAAGCATAACCACCTTTGGCGCGATAAACTTCTAATGTTTCAATTCCTGGAACGTCTATATGTTCTAATAATATTTTTCTTGCCATTTCTGTTTAAGCAAATAACTTATTTTCTATTAATTTAATTCTATCTTTTAATTCAAATGAATCATCATATCCAATCCATTCTTCCGTTTCGTCTAAGGCATAGTACCTTAACCAATCAGGGCAACAATCATACTCATTTGGCCAAAAAATTCCTCTACCGTCTTCATATATTTTCACTTGTTCGAAAAAATGTTTTTCTTCCAAAGGTTTAGCCCAATTTTCGTAACTTATTAACTTATCAAAATTATAGGATTTAGTAACACCATCAGAAAAAGTTAATGCTAGTTTATGTTCTCCTAAATATTGTATTTTAATTATGCTAATCATTTTAATGGTGTTATTTTAAAAGGTTGTTTACCGCTAACAGCTAGTTCCCAATTTTCTAACAATTCTACTTCGTGCAAATCAATCCATTCTTCAATTAAACTCAATGCTCTTGGAGATACATTACCTGCTTTTACTTTTTTGGTTTTTATTTCTATTTCAATTTCACCACTTTCATATTTTGCATGAACATGTGGTGGATTGTGATCCAAATTATACAAGTATATTATTATTCCAAAAAAACGGCTTATTTCAGGCATTTTAGTTTTTTCTAAATGTATTTACATATAAGTATTTGCTATGTTCGGTTTTAATACTCCATTCGTTAATTAAAGAATCTACTTTATCAAAAGTTAAATCTTCATAATATTGTTCGCCAATTTGCAACATAGGAGCAGTTCCGCAACTACCTAAACACTCTACTGTTTTTAAAGTAAATTTACCATCAGCAGTAGTTTCTCCATCTTTAATACCTAGTTTACTGCCTATATGTTCTACAATTTCATTTGCACCGCGCAACCAACACGAACTAGTTCTGCAAACTTCAATTAAACATTTTCCAACAGGTTTTAAGTTAAACATACTGTAAAACGAAGCTACTTCATATACTTCAATTGGTTTGATACTAAGCAATGAAGCTACATAATCCATAGCAGGAACACTTAACCATCCATCGAATTCAGCTTGCGCTAAATGCAATAATGGCAATAATGCCGACTTTTGTTTTCCTTCTGGATAACGTTTAATAATACTTTGCACCATTGCAAGCGTTTCATTATCGAATTTTATTTCTTCTACATCACTCATTTTAAATTTGGGGTTTAAAAATATTGAAAATTTTATAAGTCATATCGATGGCTATTATGCAATCTTCTTTGGTTGGAATCTCTTCCATATCAGGATACCTTACTTCAACACTAAATTTATTAAATATGTCAATATAATCGTATGCACCTACCTCAAAACCTTCAATATGTTCTATCATTGATAGTAATTTATTGAGGTTATGTATTTTTTTAAATGCAATATCATGATTTATCATAAAAGCTTTAATCATTTTTTCAACTGCTTGTTGAGTATGAAAAATTATTATTTGATAAAATTGAAAATTGTTTTCATCAAATAAAATTTGAGCCACCTTCAAATCATTTTCGGCAAACAAAATCCATTTAAAAATCAATTCCCTTTTTTTACTCATATATCACTTTACCATCATTAATTATTTGAGTAACAAAAGCTGCTGGCGTATCTTTCCAATATTCAACTTCATTTGGCGTATAAATCAATATATCCATTGCTATTTTCATATCACGCAACATTTTTAAAATTGGCAATCTTCGTTCTTTTCTTGGTAAGTCAGTTCTTTGAATAATTAATAAATCCAAATCACTCTCATCATTAGGCTCACCGTTTGCATACGAACCAAATAAAATAATTTTTTCAGGATGAAATTTTTCAACTATCCTGTTTTTTACTTCTTCTATTTGGCTTTGTGTTATCAATTTATTGTTTTTTTTACTTTTAAATTTGAATATAAAACTTGAATAAATTAATTCAAAATCCAACATTCAA
>JBAXCN010000066.1:0-16964 GCA_037141455.1 Bacteroidota bacterium | reverse complement strand
AAATTGACAAAGCAGTAAAAATTATGAACGAATATTTTGACGAAAAATTAAAACAGAAACAAAATGAACTTGCAAAGCAAATCACGAATTCAAATAAGAAAAATAAAAAATTATGAGTAAAGCAAAAAATCAAAAAAGTAAAACCATCACAACTTTTGACGAACATCTCGACAATCGTTATGGACAAGTTGGAACTGCTAAACGGACTGACTTTGAAATAAAAGCAAAAGCATTTGCTATTGGAGAAGTTATTAAAGAAGAAAGACGACTTGCATCAATGACACAAGAGCAATTAGCGGAAAAGACAGGAACTAAAAAAAGTTTTATTTCAAGAATAGAAAATGGACACAGCGACATCCAACTTTCCACACTTTACAAGTTGTTGGAATATGGACTTGGACGCAAAATCACTTTAACTATACTATAGGACTGGAAAGAAAAACCGCATATAACAGCACATTGGCAATAGGCGGGGTTTCGTGCTCCGCAGACAGTTTTGTGGTTGCCGAAAGTTTTGTGCTCCGCATCAACATTAGTGGTAAAAAGCCCGCCCATCGCCAATCTGCAAAACGTTATAGGCTATGCTAAAAATGACAACACTACTTTACATTCCGACACTTTTTGGAGTAAGCATTGAAGTTTATTTCATTCTCTTGGTTCTTGGCATTCCGACTTTTTTTTTTGGCGTTGGTTTTTAAAAAAGTTCATAAAAGTTGACAAGACAAGAAAAATTGCAACATGGACAGCGACACTGATAGCGACTCCATTAATTTACATTGGCATCATAATGCTTTGGTTTTTTAGTATGAGTTATCATCCGACACATGACTTTGACAAAGAAAAATGGTTTGCAGACAAGGAGACACGTTACGAACTTTCTGAAGACATAATCGAAAGTGAAATGCTAATCGGTAAGACAAAATCTGAAGTCCGACAAATTTTGGGTGACGAAAACAACACCGACCAAAGCGACCATTGGAGTTATTATCTTGGGTTCAGACCTGGCTTTGCAAACATTGACCCTGACGTGTTAGACATTGAATTCAAAGACGGAAAAGTTATAAGAGTAGGACAACATGAAACATAGCAATAAAACAGAAAGCACAGCCTATAACAGCACCTACCCAAAAGGCGGGGTGTCGTGTTCCAAAGACAGTTTTGTGGTTAATCATCCGCTAGCTAGCGGATTTCAAATCAAGTTTTGTGGTAAAAGTCCCGCCCATCGCCAAGCCAAAAACCGTTATGGGCAATAATAGCAGACCGACTATGAGAGTAATAATTATAATGTTTTTTATTTCATCAATAGTAATCTCTAGCTGTTTTACTGGCGACACAAAATGCTGTGACAATGTTGGAACAAAAGAAATAGCAAAAGGACTTTACATAGAAAGATATAGAACCTTTTGTGCGGGTGTTTTTGGGGAACTGACAGAATGTTATCTAACTGACTCTACAACTTTCAGACAAAAGATTGGTTCATACGATGAACACGAAAGTTTTTATGCAGAACTAAATGGGGACACAGTTGAAGCCTATAACTTTGAATCTTCACTTCTTAGCGACACCATAGAACGCAAGTCAATTACCAAAAACCAATTACTTAAATTTCATCACACTGACAAAAACTGTATCAAGACAACACCATTATTTGGAACAAATTCAATAAAATGTGACAATGATTATTATCCTGCCAGTTCTTACAAGACAGACGATGGAAATTATATTTCACAAGTTCAGTTTAAATGTGGCAACGACTATTCAAATGCGGTTTTTTATACAGATTCGCTAAATTTTTCTGTTTTCATCGGTGTTTACCAGCCAGGTAGTTTTGAGAATAACTATTCAGTTGAGCAAAAGAATAAGGACAATTTTGTTTTTTACAATATAACAGACAGTCAAAAGACCGACACTGTTAAATTTGTAACTTTCTCATTGACAAAACTACGAAAGGGGAAATTAATTGACGTATGCGGACAAAAAAATAACTGCCCATAACAAGCACCTACTCGCAATTGGCGATTCAGTGGTTATATGATCTCGAAAGCTTTCGAGATTTTGTCCGCTAGCTAACCGATTCAGTGGTGGCAAACATTTTTCGTCTCCGAAGTCGCCACCTTCGCCAAGCAGCAAACCGCTATGCACCATTCTATGACTTCAGTGCTAACCCATAAAATTTGTGCGCTTAACCAACAGTTATTTTTACATATATTCATTATCTTTGACAAGTGAAAAAAGAGAAAAAAATATTAGTTAGTATTGAGATTGACAAATTGACGAACTCTATAGAAAATGTGGTTTCGGGCGACATTTTTGATACTGATGTTATTCAGCTTTTTAGCAAAGACACAAGACAAATCAACAAAACAGATTGGCAGTTTAATTGGCAAGGGCAGTTAAAACTTGCTGACAGAGAAGATTACAAGCTTGTTATCAAAGATAACTTAAAAATCATTCAAGGTCTTATAAGTTTAAGCGACAAAGGCGACCACATTTACATGAACCTAATTGAAAGTGTAAAGTTCAATAAAGGTAAGACAAAAATTTATGCAGGAGTTCCAGGTAACTTAGTAGCTTTTGCATGTAAACTTGCTTTTGCCAAAGGTTATGACGGCTATCTTGCATTTGACGCTAAAAGCGTTTTAGTTAAACACTATCGGGACACGCTTTATGCAACCCATTTCCGGGGCACAAAAATGATGATAGAAACTTCAGCAGCTAACAGATTAATTAATCAATATTTTAAATCTTAAATAAAATGGGACTAATTAGAGAACCTAAAAATGTAGACTTCACCGTTCTTGACAAACCATGGACAGACGAGGAATTAAAAGAATTTAGTGCATTTATCAAGTTGCGTAAAGAACAACGAAAAAAAAGACTTGCTCGAACATCGACAAAAACAGCAAATCTTAAGAAAGTTATTGCATAAAAAGAAGCAGATCTTCATGGAAAGCAAAGCACGACAGTTAACAGCACCTATAAGAAATTGGCGATTCAGTGGTTATATGATCTCGAAAGCTTTCGGGATTGTGTCTGCTAGCTAACCGATTCAGTGGTGGCAAACAGTTTTCGTCTACAAAATCGCCACCTTCGCTAAGCCGTAAACCGTTATGCACCATTATTCGGACCACTGAAAAATAGAACAAAAATGAAAAACTTACAACACCTTTTAATTTCTAGTTTACTTTTATTAACACTAGGTTCAATGACTAATTTGCCTCAAGACAAAGCAACTGGAAACGAATTAATAGGAACATGGAAATGGATTCATGTTACGAATAGTGAAACTCAACAAATTTTAGGTCTTGACATACTGACTATGGGTTTAGCAAAGGAAATAAAAACTGAATTTAAACAAGACAGTACTTATGTGGAGTACAAAAACAAATTAAAAGGTGAAGGTTACGCTATGATAAATGGTTTATGGGGTATTATTAGTGAGACAAAAACGTTAAAGATGAAAGCTAAAGATCAATGGATTTCATCTAAAATTATTTATTTAACTAAAGACACATTGATAATTGAGATAAGAAAACCGATGCATCTTTTAATGATAAAGGAAAAATAACGGTGCATAACATTGCCTAAATATCCTTAGATTCTGTGTGGTTGGTTTTAGCATGGCCGACAAAGGATTTAAAATAAAAAAAGAGTTTGTAACTCATCAAAATAATATTTATTGTTGAACTTATTTATTTAACAAGCCTTGTTTGTGTCTGATTGCTATCGTACACTTTATTTCATAATATATTTGTAGCACTTTGCTAAATCTTCGTTTTTTGGGCCACAAAGTCTGTTTATTGAAGCAATAAAATATTTATGTAATGAAACAACAACAATAATTAAACATTTAAATAAAAATATACAAATGAGTTTTATTAAAAATATTTTTGGAAAGAAAGACACTCCCATAAATAGTTATAGCGACTTTTGGAGTTGGTTTCAACAAAATGAAAAAACGTTTTTTAAAGTAGTGAAAACCCATAAAGAAATTGAAAAAGATTTCTTTGACAAACTTTCACCAAAACTTGCTGAACTGAATGATGGTTATTTTTATTTAACAGGCATGTTTAACGAAAATACTGCTGAATTGATATTGACAGCAGATGGCAACGCTAAAAACATTGTTTTTGTAGAAGAATTGGTTGAACAAGCACCTAATATAAATGGATGGAAAATTACTGCCCTTAAACCTGCAATGGATATTGAAAACGTGTCAATAAATATGAATGGTTATACATTTGATAGCGAGAATTTATCCTTTTATTCAAACGACTACCCAAACTACCCAGATGAAATTGATATTTGTATAATTCATAACGAGCGATCAGAAGATAATAAACAAGAAATAGGGAATGGAACTTATATTTTCTTAGATAATTATTTAGGCGAACTTGACTTCCTAAATAACATAGATAACCTGAAAATAATTAGTAAAAACGAAGCAGAAAAAGAGCTTGTTCCAATTGCAAAACTTAAAGACTTTTTAACTTGGCGCCAAAAAGAATTTATTGAAAAATACGAAGGTATTCGCTACGACACAGAAAATGATGATCACTCTATTTTGGAAGCAGAATTAGAAAGTGGAAACAATTTAATAGCTGTTATAAATTCTCAATTGCTTAATTGGGATAGCAAAGCATCGCACCCCTGGATAGCAGTAATAACTTTTCAATATGATGGCAGTAACAACAACGGAATGCCTGATGAAGATGATTATCAAAATTTAGATGAAATAGAAGAAAAAATACTTGAGCAATTATCCGACAAAGACGGCTATTTAAACATTGGCAGACAAACAGCAAATAACGAACGTGAAATTTATTTTGCTTGCAAAGATTTTCGCAAACCGTCAAAAGTATTTTTTATAACACAAAAAGAAAATAGCGAGAAATTTGGAATAGAATACGACATTTATAAAGACAAATATTGGCAATCGTTTGAAAGGTTTAGACCTAAGTTATAAAAGACCAGCCACTGTTATGTATTTGCCTATGTTTGATATTGTAATTTACATTAAAATTTACTAGCTAGCGCATATAAAAACCAGCAAAGTTAGTGCAATTGCTTCCTTACAACGTGGAAAAAAAAACAATTTCATATTAGAATATATCTTTGTTTTGAAGTAAAATTTATATGATAATAATTAAAAAGCCTTTGAATTATTTTGAAGCAACCATAAGCTCCCTTTTGCTTTATGTATGTGAGGAAGCTCTTCAGTTTAGTTCATTCACAAGCAGCGAAACAATGAAAACTTATTTAAAGTTCTGTTTAATTATATTTCTTACTATTCCATTTATTTCCTATTCTCAGGAAATAGAAATATATAAGGATGAACATACGTCTTATTATAATCCCAATTGGTTGCAGATGAGACTCAAATATAATGATCGGTTTGTTTATAAAGATAATTTCATTTTAAAAAGTACCGCACTTTATAAACTTAAAAAGGTAAATAAAATTGAAGTGCTCAATGAAAACAATGTTTTGTGTTGGATGGCTGAATTTGACACTGCCGGAAATATATTAAAGAAAGGTTCTTTAAGTTCAAATTACTTTATTACTAATGAAACTGTAAATAAAAATGAGCATGGTCACTCATTAATAACTAGTTATTTTTATAACCAAAAACTGATAAGGGTTGACACTACTGTTATAAGCTTATTCAGTTTTAAAAAAGCTGACACTATGATTAATTTTACTCGCACGCAAGTAACAATATATAAAAATGGGAGTTTAATAAACGAGCAAAATGACTATTACAATAAATTATACATTAATAAACCTATCAAGTATAAACCAATAAATACATACAATATTATTAAAATCAAAAACAAGTTAGCCAATTCATTCAATAAAAAATTCAGAACGAATTATGACACAAGCACCTTATACAAATGTTTAATCCATACTTATGACAATGATTTTAGTTCAACTATTGATTCAGGCAAAACTAATATTGAATACAAAAAATTGAGGAAACATCCCTTTGTTAAAAATTATAGAAGTAAAGATTCAAAAAAGTGCATTTCGGATGGAGAATGCTTTGAAGAACCAACAGAATTTATTAGAATAAATAATTTTAGATGCGGAACAGCAATTTATAATGAAATGGAATATTCAAAACGTATATCTAAAGGTTACAATTTAAATGAATTTGGATTGCATGAATCATATTATAATTCCTATCGTCATGAAGACAATTTAATAATTTCTGAAAAATATATTTTATATACTTTTAAATATAAATATTTTGAACAATAACCAAAAAATACGGCTTATCCTATAGCTAATATTCCTAGTCACAACTATAAGAGCAAGGTAAAAACGGCAAAGTTGAAAACTTTGCTTATGCATGCTCACCTATGACACTTTGCTTAAGACTTGAGAGAGCTATGGTTTTATAAATAAGAAAAGAGTTTGTAACTCATCAAAATAATACTTATTGTTGAAACAACCCAAGTTGGAGTAAGATAGCTATCGAACATTTCATTATGTATCTTTAGCGTGTTTTGCTAACTGAACGAATTGTGGGTTTAAACCATTTTTGATAAAAACAGTCCAAACCAATATTTACAAATATAGTTTTATGAGATTATTGATTTTATTGCCATTGTTTTTTTTTTCGTGTGCCAAAGATAACACGACAGAACAACCTATTCCAACTGCTTACAGAATAACAAAGTCTGTTTCCTACAATAATATTAGTGTTGATGTTGTAATCGATAAACCTGCATTAAATGAGTTTGATGTATTGTTGGTATTCCACGGAACAGTTTTGTATGATAGCAGTTTAATGACTGCCGCCAATAATACTCTTGACAAGTTCAAGGGTATTTTAGATAGAAATGATATGATGATTGTAAGCGTGGTATATCCCCAAGAAAATGTATTATTAGGCGACAATATTGTTCAAGGTGAAGCCGCCTTGTTATGGTTAAAAAACAAAGCAAGTCAAGAATTAGGTATAAATGTAAAAAAAGTATTCTTAGGCGGACACTCTCAAGGAGGCTATATGGTAACACGACTTAATACCATGCATCAAACCAATGGGGTTATTGCTAATGCACCTGGACCATTAAACCTCGTTTATAGATGTCAATTAGAAGAAAATGGGCAAATTCAACCTGGAGCTGTTTGTACAAAACTAAAAAATGTATATGGAACTACATCAAATAACCCCAATGCCTATTTTCAAAGGTCATTACTCAATTTCACAAAAGGGTTCAAGTCCGACATTTTATTTATTCAAGGACTCAATGATACTCCTATTCAAATGTACTCGTGGCCAACTTTTAAACAAGATGTATTAAGTTGCACAAGTTGTAAAAATAGTCGGTTTGTTGAGATTGTTGGAGGTGAACATGGCTCTCTGTTTGAAAGTACAGCTGCAAAATCTGAATTTAATACATTTATAAAAAATCACTAATTACAAAACCTGCTGCTATCATTATAGTTAACTCGGTGCTATAAGGATATAAAATGAAATGTTGTTAAAAACACCAACAATGGCTAAAATAGAATTGAGTTAAAAAAATATAATTTCATTTAATAACCTTGAACCTAACTGCCATGGTTATTCTAACACCAATTTACCGTCTTCAGTTAAAAAAGTTATCCCATTTTTTTCTATTTCAATAGTAACATCGGGTGTATCTTCTTCAGCACCCATAATAAATCTATAAACTTTAATTTTAGTACTACCATCTTCAAAAGTAATATAATGATTGCCTCCCGATCCGTCATATTCCACTACCCCATTACCCATAATTATTTCGGGTTTAGAAGATTCTTTTTCGTTTTTTTTCCAAGAAGCAAATCTGAAAATATTTTTACTTATTTTATCAATTCTAATGAATGAAGTTTCTGTTTTAATTCTATAGATTGGGTTTTCAAATATTTTTAATGAAGCGTGTAAATTATCTTTTTCCTTTTCTATCAAATTATTTCTTAGTTTTTTTTCATCATCGCTTTGATAATTTACTGTTGTAATTATTCCATCAGAATTTGTTATCCATAAATCACCATTATCAAACATTATTCCCTGCGATCCCACTTCAGACCATTGTTCTATTTTTGAATTAACAATTTTATCAATAATATTTTGGTCAAAAACTTCACTAAATTTAAGTTTAAATTCTTCTCTGTTTTTAATGCTTGGTATTGGATATTCTCTTTTTAAAGGGTAACTAATAATATTTGAAATGTTATCGACATCTTTGTTTTTAAATAAAACAATTATATTATTAATACCAGCAACTACATCTTCCCTAAGTTTTTCTTCTTTTACCTGATTTTCTGTATTTTCAGTTATGACAGTGCTGTTGTTGGCCAACGTGTCATTAGTGGTTACAGTTTTATTGTTATCTGTTTGGTTACAGGCTAAAAACAAAAGTAAAAAAAAAGAGTAAGTTAATTTTAAAGGTTTCATTTTAATACAATTATTTATGTTATTTTTCATTGGTTTTTAATAAGCTATAAAACAAAAATATATCAAAATTCAATCTAAACAAATCTGTTAAAAAATTAACCTTTATTATTTGCTTACCTGCCAGAATTTTTATAACTTCAATAACCTTAAAGATGACTTTTATACATTGGGTATGAATAACACTTAGTTTGCAACTAACCTTAGCGCCAATCTTTAAATTTCAAATGAAATGCTCATTAGCTATCAGACTTTGACAAGAACTAAAACAAGTTAAACCTGACAAGATTCTAACGCTATAACTATCCTTAGTCATGTGGAATAGCCTTTGGGTAGATGATTAAGGAAATAAGATGAATGTATGATTTGTAGCTCGTTACGTAAATAAATTGTAACTTGTTTATGTTTGTATTGAAAATCGGCTGACTAATTTTTAAGTGACAAGAAGCAAGAAAAACTTACACTTACTAGAAACGAGCATTTTATTAAATTAAAGAATTTTGACCTTTAAAAGTAAAATATTTATACCAATCAAAATTGATTTGTGGATGCGACCCATTGGCTAACGGTTCGTATTTTATATGAAATGTATTTTTCTGTCAACATTTGACTCCGCTTGAGTTATTTCCTTAACTTCATAACATTGCAATTGCAAAAGAAATGGCAAATTTGAAACCTTTGCTTTTGCATGCTCACCAATGACGCTGCTCTTAACACTTGAGAGAGCTAGGGTAACCTGTGAGTGTAGGGTATAATTTTATTTTTTATTGATAGTCTCATTCATTGCTTTCACCTCCAAATCCAACTGTTGGGCCGATATGTTTAATGCTTCTAAAAGCAATGTGAACTGATCAGAATTTTTTTCCTCCATTAACAAAGGAACAAATCCTAAAATATTTGCTAAAGGTCTACGCAATTCATGCGAAGTTTTGAAGGCAAATTCTTCTAACTTTTGAGTATAATTTTTACGTTCAATTTCTTTCTTTTTTAAAGCATTAATATCACGTGTTATACCCATACATCCTACAATTATACCATTTTGGTTATAAACAGGATTTAGGTTTATTTCAACATAATCCAACTTTTTTCCAATGATTCTTTCATCTTCAAAACACAGTTTATTTCCTGCAAAAACTTTTTCATAAATGGGTTTCCATTTTTCAACCCTACTTTCCGACACATCTTTAAAAATGATATCTCCAATTTTAATATTTGAGTTAAATACCTTTTTTCTTAGGTCAAAAAAAGCTTGGTTAGCTGCCGTTAATATGAAGTTTGTATCAAACGACCAAATAATATCAAATGTACTATCTACCAGCGCTTTGAATTGATTATTATTATTATCAAATTCAAAATACTTTTTTACCCTTATTGTGATATTATTTATAATACAAACACATTCATCAAAGTCTGTTAAAAATCGAAGGTCATAAAATTGATTATCAGCCTCAACATTTTTTAAGCAGTGGTAATTTTTTTCATGTAAATACTTTGTTATTAATTCAATAATTTCAGTTGGTAAATTTTGTTCAGATAAATGTTTATTTACCAAAATACTTAAGCCACTATATTCTGGTTGGCTTAAGCATTCAGTAACTAAACCTTTTTTATTTATCTTAAAACACAATTCACTCATTAAAAAAATTACTTATAGTGACTCATCGGAAGCGTTATTTAAATTACTGTTTTTGCGGCTGTATAAAAAATATACTAATACTCCAAGCACACCCCAAACTATGAAAGCATACCATGTTTCTTTTCTTACGTAGGCCATCAAAAATAAATTAAATGCAACTCCTAAAGTTCCTACCAAATATATAGCAGGTGCTTTATAAGGTCGCTCTAATTCAGGTTTTTTATATCGCAATAACATTACAGCAACACATACCATTGCAAAAGCCAATAAGGTACCCATGCTACACATTTCGCTTACTTTTTCAATTGGAGTAAATGCGGCAACTACCGATATTATTGCCCCAACCAAAACCGTACTTTTATATGGTGTTTTAAACGATACATGTAATGATTTAAAAAATGGCGGTAATAAACCATCTTTAGCCATTCCAAGAAAAATACGTGTTTGACCTAACATCATAACCAACATAACAGAGGTTAAGCCTGCAGTAGCAGCAATAGTAATAATAAATACAGCCCAAGTTAATCCTTTTTCGCTAAAGGCAGATGCCACAGGAGCTGCTTTATCTAACACATCGTATTTTACCATTCCTGTTAAAACCAATGAAACCAAAATATAAAGTATAGTACAAATAATTAATGAAGCAATAATAGCAAAAGGCACATCTTTTTTAGGATTAATTGCTTCGCCAGCTTGAGTTGAAACTGCATCAAAACCGATGTAGGCAAAAAACACAATTGTTGCAGCTGTTAATACACCACCAAAGCCAAAATTTATTTTGCCGGTTGGTAATCCATTAGTTCCAATTTCGGCTACTTCAGCAGGAATGAAAGGAAACCAATTTTCGACATTAATATAAAACGCACCTGCAATAATTACAAAAAGTACTACTGCTATTTTAATAATTACAATAATATTATTAGTGCTAGCGGCTTCTTTGATACCTTTTATTAATATTGAAGTTACCACCCAAGTTATAATAAAAGCTGGTATATTAGCTGCAAACGATGGGGCTGCAATTCCCGCTTTTAAACATTTTTCAGTAGCAGTTGCTAAATCATTACAAAGCCAAATAGGAAAATCGATATGGAAAAGATGAAGTAATTTTACAAAATAACCGCTCCAAGCTACTGCTACTGTGGTAGCTCCCATCATATATTCAAGTATTAAATTCCAACCAATAAACCAAGCAAATAACTCACCTACTGTTCCATAAGCATAACTATATGCACTTCCTTCTACAGGTAAAACAGAAGCAAACTCAGCATAACAAAGTGAAGCAAACAAACAACCAATGCCAGCAATTACAAAAGATAAAGCCAAAGCTGGTCCTGCATAATCGTGTGCAGCTATTCCAGTTAAAGTAAAAATTCCACCACCAATTATAGCTCCAATTCCTAGTGAGGTTAATCCCCAGCGTGTTAAAACTCGGTTTAATCCACTTTTTTTCATTTCAGCCTCAAAGGCACTAATAGGTTTTTTTCGCCAAACGCTCATATAGTTTATAAAATTAATTTGATTGGCAATATAATAAGTAAAGGAAATTAAACAAGTTAGTTTTTTATATGAATGTGTAAATGTTTTTAATTAATTGAAAGATTATTAAAGTCTGATTATCATATTTAATTGGGCTAGCGTTATACTTTAATTGAGCATAAAGTTTATGAATAAATGAAATCTGTGTTAAATTCACTTCGCACTTTTATCATTCCGCACTCCGCATTGTCAAAAAACTTTCTTGCCGCTATTTACCAAATTAGAAGAAGCTTTTACCAATAATTTTTTACGTTTATAAATAAATCCTTCTATGTTTATTACGCTTATTCCCTTACGTACTACTTTGGCTTCTACTGTTATTTCATCACCTGCAAGGGCAAACGATAAAAAATCTAAAGTTAGATTTACAGTTGAATAAAAAGATTCATTTCCTAAGCTGTAAACGGTCATTCCCATTACATCATCCATTAAAGTAGCAGCCATACCGCCATGTAAAGTTTTAGCAGGATTTAACCAAGTTTCTTGCACTTTAAATTTAACTATTATATGGCCTTCTTCAGCAAATAATAATGTGCCATTTATCCATTTACTAACAGCTCCCAAGCCTTCATCGTTGGTGCTTTTGCCTATACAATTTTGTAAGTATTCTAAATGTTTATTCATTTAGTTTAATAGTATTTATCGTACAATTCGTTTAAAATTCCATCTTTTAAACCCGCGTTAGGAGCATGTATTTTTTCAATACTACACCAATTCAAAATTCGTAAATATATATCGGCCGAAACATCAATAATATCTGCTCTATCAGGATTTAATTTTAAATTATCCATGCGCTCAATAATACTCATTTTACTTACTTTTCTATGGAAATCCTTTAATTGATTTCTGGTGAAATATTCAGGATTACTTGGATTTAACATAACAGAAATTTTATTAATTGTTCCGCTTGTTACCACAGCTTCTAAGCCCGGTACATCTTCAGTTTTATGCTTAACCCAACTTTCTATTGTTTGCCAAGTTTTTTCATTCACTGCCCCATCAACCATCCTAACTGTTCCAATATTAAAACTTGCCGAATTAATTGTTTTTCCATTTATAATTACTGCGAGTTCGGTACTTCCTCCACCTACATCAATTGTTAAATAATTGGTATTAGGTTTAAAATAATTTTTAATAGAACGTAAAATTATTTCGCTTTCTCTAACACCGGTAATTATATTAATTTTAAGTCCACATTTTTCGTAAATTTTATCTGCAATTTTTTGTCCGTTTTCAGCCTCACGCATTGCACTGGTGGCACAAGCCATGTAATGATCCACCTCAAAAGCATCCATAATTAACTTAAATGCTTCCATAGCTTTTTTAAAAACTTTTCTTTTTTCTTTACTAATAAATTGGTCTTTAAAAGCATCATCTCCCAATCGAATTGGAACCCTAACAAACTCTAACTTTTTAAATAAATCTGAGTCATTAGGGTTTTCATTAACCCTAACTATTTGTAACCTTACTGCGTTAGATCCAATATCAATTGCTGCTAATTTCATTTTTTGTTTTTTATTGCCACAGATTCACAGATTTTTTTTGATAAAAAAAAATAATCAATGAATCTGTGGCTGTTTTTAATTGTTATTCGCCAGTAAAAACCGGTTTTCTTTTTTCAATAAATGCAGTTACTCCTTCTTTATTGTCTTTGCTTCTTCCAGCTATTTCTTGGCAGTAAGCTTCATATTCTAGCATGGTATCTAAGTCGCTTTGGAACGATTTATTCAACATTTTTTTCATTAAACCAATGGCTTTTGTTGGCGCATTGGCATAATAATCGGTTAGTTTTTTTACTTCTTCATCTAAGTCTTCCGCTTTACAAACTCGGTTTACCATTCCCCAATCAAAAGCTTGTTGTGCACTTACTTTACTACCCATGGTACTTAATTCAAATGCCCTAGCCGAACCAACCAAACGAGGTAAAAAATACGATGAACCTGAATCTAACACCAAACCTACATTGATAAATACTTCAATTAATGAAGCATTTTCGCTAGCTACAATCATATCGCTTGCTAAAGCCAACGAACAACCTGCCCCTGCCGCAACTCCATTTAACCTACAAATTACCGGAATTGGTAAATTACGAATGGCTTTAATCATGGGGTTATAACGTTTATCAATGCTTTCGCGTAAACTTCTGTTTTCTGCTCCCGCAATCGATTTTAAATCTTGACCGCTACAAAAAGCTTTACCCGATCCCGTTAAAACCAACACACGAATGGTTTTATCTTTCGCACATTTTTTTAAAGCATCAATTACATCAAAACTTTGTTGTTCGTTAAATGCATTGAAAACATCTGGTCTGTTGAGTGTTAGCGTTGCCACTCCATTATTTACATCAAATAAAATTGTTTCGTAACTCATGGTTCAATGCTAATAAATTTTAGGGTAAAATTTGGAGTTTTTTTTGGAAAAATTTATGAAAGATTTAAACCAATAAAATAGCGTTTTTAAAAACAAAATTATCAAAGTATAATTGCTTCAAATTATTCAATTTCCTGAAAACAATTTTCACATATTTTTTTTTGTCGTTGTTTATAACAATAAGGGCGCAAAACTTAATTCCTAATCCAGGATTTGAAGAAAGATTAATAGATGGAACTCCTAAGTATTGGACTCAACCCAAAGGAGATTATTACCACTACGAACACATGTTGGTTGATACCAATGGTAATGAAATATCGAATTATATTCATGGCCTTTGTACTATTTTACCTTTACCAAGCGAGTATTTATGTGTAAAATTAAAGCAGCCCGTGGTAGCTGGTAAACAATATTTTTTTAAAGTTAAAACTTATGTAAAAGATGAAACTTGGAACAGAATTGAAAAATTAGGATTTTTTGAAGTGGCCGTTTTACCCTATTTTGAGCAAGTATCTCCTATAAGAACAAGAATAAAAGCTGAACCTTTACTTCAGTTTCCAATTGACTCTAATACAGAAAGAGAGCGCCCTTTTTGGGAATATCATTACATAACTTTTACAGCCAATACCAGTGGCGAATACTTATATATTGGCAGGTTTCACAATGAATTTACTTATAGTTTATACGATAGTTTGGTAAGTATTAAAGAAGGATTAATTAATAAAAGAAAAGCTGATTTAGAAATGATACGCGATAGTTTTAGACAAATTAAAGCTGAAATTCCAAATTTGGGCGATAGTAAAAGTGCCATTAAAAAGCAAAAACAATTAATGAGTGAATTTACAACAAACATTAATAAACAAAGAACATTTTTATTCAATGAAATTCAATTAAACACAAACCAATTGCTCGATTCTATAAATAAAATATATTTAGACCCATATTATTTTCACGTTCGATTGTATTACGATGATTTTTGTATTTCGGAAATTAGAAGTGACAATACTTGTGATTGTAGTGACACCATGTATAATTACAAACCAAAGTTTGAAGTAGGTAAAACGTATGCTTTAAGAAATATAAATTTTAATTTAGATAAATATATTTTATTACCTCAATCTTATGTGGAGCTCAATAATTTATTGAAAATATTAGGTGAATATCCAAAAATGTGCATTAAAATTATGGGACATACTGACAACCAAAATTCTGATGCATATAATATTACTTTATCAAATAATAGGGCTATGGCTTGTGTAAAATATTTAACAAAAAAAGGCATTAATCCAAATAGATTAACTTGGCAAGGCTATGGAGAGCGAGTTCCAATAACAACGAACGAAACAGAAGAAGGAAAAGCAGCAAACAGAAGAGTGGAATTTATGGTTTTGAAGGTATATTAGCTGCTGGCTGCTTGCAACTGGCAGCTAGCTAATAACTAAGTATATATCAAAATTTAAATTACAATATGAAATTAGCTAAAGGCTATAAGCCAAAAGCTAGCTGCCAGCAGCCCTTCCGAACCTTTTATCAAAATAACTTTGTTATTGAATTATTAAAACACATTTTTGAACAATAAATGAAAAATATTCGAATAGTTTTAACACAGTTGAAAGAAAGTGCAATGGCTGCTTTTTATTCTATGTATTTAAATAAAGTTAGAACTCTATTATCTACCTTAGGGATTACAATTGGTATTTTTTGCATTATAGCAGTTTTAGCTGTAGTAGAAAGTTTTGAAAGTAACTTACATTCAAGTGTAGAAAGCTTAGGAAACGATGTGGTTTTTGTTGAAAAATGGCCTTGGACATTTGGACCAGGTTATAAATGGTGGAAATATATGAATAGGCCAAATGCTTCCATAGAAGAAATGAAAACTATTGGTCAAAAATCGGAATTGGCAGAGGCACAAATGTTAACTATTTCTATCAATGGTAAAACCTTAAAAGCAGGAAACAACAGCGCCTCAGGAATTGATATACAAGGAGTAACCCACGACTATTATTTAGTTAGAAATTTTAATTTAATTGAAGGAAGATATTTTACCGAAAACGAATCGGTTAATGGGAATTTATGTTGTATAATTGGTTATAATTTATCGCAAACATTGTTTCCAACTATTAGTCCTATAAATAAAAGTATAAAAGTATCGGGAATTAAATTTAATGTAATTGGTGTTTTTGCAAAAGAAGGCGAAAGTTTAATAGGAAATAGTTTAGATAATGTTACTTTAATTCCAGTAAATGCAGCAGCAAAATATGTAAGAATAAATAGCGATGATGCAAGCAGTAAAATTCATGTAAAAGCCAACGAAATGGGAGTATCGGCTTTGGAACAGGAAGTAAATGGAATTATGCGAAGTAAGCGTAAATTAAAACCTGGTCAGGAAGAAAATTTTGCTTTGAATAAAACTACTTTAATAACGCAACAACTCGACCAAACATTTGCAGTGGTTAATATGGCTGGGTGGATAATTGGTTTATTTGCCATGTTGGTTGGAGGTTTTGGAATAGCAAATATTATGTTTGTTAGTGTCAAAGAAAGAACCAATCAAATTGGAATACAAAAAAGCTTAGGTGCTAAAAATTACTTTATATTAATTGAATTTTTAACAGAAGCTGTAATTCTTTGTCTGTTAGGTTGCACCTTTGGTTTACTATTGGTTTGGCTAATTATTACTGGGCTAGGCAGTGCTTTTGACTATGTGTTTTACTTAAGCTTTAAAAATATTTTTGTAGGTGTCTTCACAAGTATTTGTATAGGAATAATATCAGGTTTTTTACCCGCTTTAAGTGCATCAAAATTAAATCCAGTAGATGCGATTAGAAGCAAGTAACAATTTTTGATTTTGGATGTTGAATGTTGGATTTTAAATTCTGAAGTATGAAGTATTAAGTATGAAGTATGAAGTATGAAGTTTGAAGTATGAATAACAATTCAACAATTAAACAATTCAACAATTCAAAATTCAAAATTCAACATTCCGTAGAAAAT
>JBAXCN010000065.1:0-17092 GCA_037141455.1 Bacteroidota bacterium | reverse complement strand
ATTGAAATACTTTCGAAAGGAAACAATAAAAAAGAACTCAAAAATAAATATGAGGTTTATGAAGAAAGTGGGGTAAAAGAATATTGGATTATTCATCCTGAGGAACAAACATTGTTAGTTAATAAATTGGTTGATGGCAAGTATATTTCATCTAGGTTATTAACTAATGGGGATGAAATTACTACTCCAATTTTACCAGGATTTACACTTAACTTAAATGATGTATTTGATAATTTAGATTAAATTAAAAAAAATATTATTTAGTAATATTTTGTTTGACTAATTTATTGTTGATTTGCAATAAATGGAAACAAAAAAAGCTATTCAATTCATTATTCTTTTTGCGTTAAGCTACATTATATTAAATGGATTGTACCAATATGTTTTATGGATTTATTCCCCAGCCCCAGATCCTTTAACACTTTACACATCAATTTTTTTCTGTAAAGTATTTAGTCAATTTACTCCAACACCTCTCCTATTTGATGCCGCAGTTTTAATTAGTTTAGGACATAAAAAATTAGTAAATATAAATGAGGGTTGCAATGGAATAGCTTTAATAACTACATTTTTAAGTTTTGCAATTGCCTTTAAAAGTACTTTTAAAAACTATCTAATATTTGTTCCTATTGCCATACTTTCTTTATTAATCTTCAATATTTTAAGACTTTATTTGCTCATAGAAATAAAACTAAAATTAAATACCTATTTTGATATTTTTCACACCTATTTATTTCCAGCTATTATATATTTTTTCACATTTTTATTAATGGTTATTTGGGTAAAATTTATTAAAAGAAATGCTATAAATGAAGTTTAATTTTTTATTGAAAATTGCACCAATATTTTTATTGTTTTTATTCGATTTTTCGTTTCAAAATTTTAATTTAATTCACTTTAATTTAAGTAAATGCAGTTTTTATTTATATAATCCTGAATGTGCCAGTTTTTTTGAATTTGCATTGAATAAAATATTACGATTGTTCTTAAATTTATTTACAATTAATTTAATTCTAAAAGTTTTTAAAATAAATATCCAAAATAAATACTACTATTTTTTAGGTGGGTTAAGCATGTATGTTTTAGATATGTTTTTATGCCATTCTTTACATCCATTATTTACA
The DNA here is from genome assembly GCA_037141455.1 of Bacteroidota bacterium. Taxonomy (GTDB): domain Bacteria; phylum Bacteroidota; class Bacteroidia; order UKL13-3; family UKL13-3; genus JAAFJM01. The sequence continues at coordinate 15,968 of JBAXCN010000065.1, read as the reverse complement.
AATTGGCACAAAGTTTTAAACCCCATTTTATATAGTCCATTAGCGGGAATTGGCTTATTGGCATGGTTTTTAAGTACTAAACAAAATACAAAAGCATGATTATAATATTAGCGAGTTGGGTATTTATTTTAGCAATTTGTTTTTTATTTGGCTTTGGAATAAATTATATATTATTTAAACAAAACACCATCAGTGAAACTATAATTATTGGTATAATTGTTATTTCTTTTTTATCGAATTTAAAATCATTTTTTGGACCGTTAGATAAATCGTTTTTATTTATTATTACATTTCTTTCATGCTTTAACTTACTTATTTATTTTAATGAAATAAAACTACATTTAATTGAATCAAAAAAGAAAATATTTAATATAAAAAATACAATTTTATTATTGCTAAGTGCTGTGTTATTTGCTGCTTACTCCAGCGGCTATTCCAACATAAACGATGATGGTTTATACTATACTCAATCTATTATGTGGCTTCGCGAATATGGATTAGTTCATGGCATTTCTAACTTACATTTATCTTTAGGATTAAGTTCTTCGTGGCATGTTTTTCAGGCTGTCTTTAGTTTTTCAAACACTACTAATTTAAACGATGTAAATGGATTTTTAATGTGTGTTTTTACATTGTTTATTATTGAAAAAAGCACCAACAAAAACATCAATTATTTGCTTTATTTCCAATATTTTTTAGTACTTTTAATAAGCATTCCTTTTTACAGTGCTCCCAATCCTGATTTTGCCATAATAGTATTTACTGCAATTGCAATTCAACTGTTTTTAATAAATAGAAAAGACGAAAACTACCCAATTATTTTGCTCATTGCGGTGTATTGTTTTACTGTAAAAATATCAGCAATATCAGTTTCAATTCTTGCAATCATAGTGTTGTATAAATTGATAAAACTTACAAGTTTCCAATTACAAAGCAGACTTTTTATTTTACTCTTTTTAATACTCGCAACTCAAATAAGTAAAAACATTTACCAAACTTCCTATCCACTTTATCCATATAAAATATTAAGTATAAACAACGATTGGAAAACTCCTGAAACAATAGTAAGTTACTTTACAAATGGAGTAAAAACTTGGTCGTATTCCGATAAGTTTAAACCAAAAGATGTTGAAAAAATTAAGGATATAAGTGTATTTCAATTAGTAGAAAATTTAATATTTAGAAGTGGTACAAAAGGCTTAATAAATAAATTAATTTTCGTTGCATTCATTATTAGTATTTTATTGGTTTGTTATTTATGGTATAAAAATAAAATAGGTAAACAAACATTAATTATTCAAATAGTGATTGGTTTAAGTTTAATTATTTGGTTTGTTTTTGCTCCGCAATACAGGTTTGCAATGCCTATGCTCATATATTATTTGGCATTTATTATTTACTTAATTTATTACCATTTATTTCGAAGCTTATTTAAATTAAACTTATATTTTTTACAAATTTTAATTATTTTAATGCTGTATGTTCCAACAATTTTAGGATTGAATATAAGTGGCAATGAAACCAGTAAACAAATTGGACAGTTTGAAAAATTAAAAAGCGAGCAAATAATTTTACCAATGCCCAAGTATAGCTTTGCAAAAATGGACACTATTTTTATAAACAACACACCTTATTACCATGTAAAAGGAAATATTTACTGCTGGAATTCGCCTTTGCCTTGTATGAGTAAAGGGTATGAAAAAATAATTTTCGATAACTTTAAATACAGAATAAGTTTAAGAGGAAATTCGATTGGGGAAGGATTTAAATTTATTTCTTATCAATAATTAATATTATTGCACTAAATATTCATTTCGTTTTATAGTTTGAAAGTATCAATAATTACAGTAGTTTATAATAGTGCAAGTACCATTGAAAAAACAATTCAATCGGTATTACAACAAACTTATAAAAATATTGAATACATCATTATAGATGCAAAATCGACAGATGGAACATTAGAAATAATACAAAAATACGAACCCAAAATTCAAGTTATTTTATCGGAGCCAGATAGTGGATTTTACGATGGTTTAAATAAAGGAATAAATTTGGCTACAGGCGATATTATTGGCTGTTTGAATGCTGATGATAGATTTGTTGATAGCTCTATTATTGATAAAATAGTATTTAAATTTAACTCCAATAAAAATTTAGAAAGTATAATTGGTGACATTGCTTTTGCTGATGAAACCAACAAAATTTCTAGGTATTATTCCGGCAGTAAATTCAATATATCGTTGTTTAAATGGGGGGTTATGCCGCCTCATCCCTCCTTTTATTGTAAAAAAGAAGTTTTTAATAAAAATGGATTATACAACTCAACTTTTAAAATTGCAGGCGATTTTGAATTGATGTTGCGGTTTTTATGGAAAAATAAAGTTTCATTTAACTATTTACCATTATTGATGGTATATATGCAAAAAGGCGGTAAAAGTACAAGTAGTATTTTAACTAATTTTTTTGTTATCAATCCTGAAGTACTAAAAGCTTGCAAAATAAATGGCTTAAAAACCAATATTATTGGAATAAGTATGAAATATTTTTTAAAACTAAATCAGTTTTTTACTACAAAATAACATGTTAAATAGAATAATACTAAAAAAGCTGTTAACAATAGTAATTTTCCCCATTTCACTTTTTAGTTTAATTACATTTTGGTTTATTTATAAAATTTATAAAAACGCGTTAACATTAAAAGTAAAAGTAATTTTTATAACATCGTTTGCATTAATGTTTTTAATAACAATGCAGCCAATATCGGGTATTTTTATACATAGTTTAGAAAATAATTACGCGCCTTTAATTGATAGTTTTAAAATAAAAGAAGCAGATTATATTATTGTTTTAGGAGGTGGATATAACGATGAAAATAATATGCCCGAAACAAGCTTATTAGGTTCTTCTTCATTACAAAGGTTAATAGAAGGAATTAGGTTGAAGAAAATAAACCCGAATGCTACTCTCATATTTTCGGGGGCTAAACCTTATACTGAAAAATATTCTGAAGCTAAAATAGCTTCATTGGCTTATAAAAGTATCGTATCCGATTCAAGTAATTTTATTTTAAGTGAATTACCACATAACACAAAATCGGAGGCCGATGAAGCCCATAAAATTGTTGGAAATAAAAAACTTATATTGGTAACAACAGCATCGCACATGCCAAGGGCAATGTATTTATTTCAAAAAATGGGTTGTAATGTAATTCCCGCTCCATGCGATTTTAATGTAAAAAATTTAAAATATTACCCTAATTTTCCAAATGGAAACAGTATAAAACAAACCGAAATAGCCATACACGAATACATGGCAATAGTAGGTTATAAATTATTTGATTAATTGAAAGAATTAAAAACTTTAAATAAATACTTTGTAAAATATAAGTTGCGCTTAATGGCTGGTATTGTATCGGTTATTATTGCGAGTATTTTTCAAATTTATCCCGCAAAATATGTGAGAGAAGCAACTAATTTGGTTGCGGCAGCCCTTAAAAATTCAACCATAAACTCCAATCATGAAGACTTGTATGGTAAGTTGTTTTATTTTTCAATATTGATATTAAGTTTTTCTCTTTTACGCGGTTTATTTATGTATTTCATGCGTCAAACTTTGGTAGTTATGAGCAGACATATTGAATATGACATGAAAAACGAAATTTATGAAAAATACCAATCATTAGACATGGAGTTTTATCGCCAAAACCAAACTGGTGATTTAATGAATAGAATAAGTGAAGATGTAGGAAGAGTAAGAATGTACATAGGCCCGGCAGTGATGTATACTGTAAACTTAATTGTAACATGTACCATAACAATTTATGTAATGTTCCAAACCAATGTAGCTTTAACTTGGTATACTTTAATTCCACTTCCAATTTTATCAATTACCATTTTTTATGTAAATAATTTAATAGAAAGAAGAAGTGATGCCATTCAATCTAAATTAAGCGATTTGACAAGTTTTGTGCAGCAAAGTTTTTCTGGAATTAGAGTTATAAAATCGTTTGGAATTGAAAAACAATTTGAAAAAAACCTACATGAAAAATCGATAGAGTATAAAGACAATCAACTTAGTTTAGCAAAAGTAGAAGCATTATTTTTTCCAACTTTGTTTTTTTTAACTGGTTTAAGTACATTAATTGTAATTTTTGTTGGTGGGCTTTTAGTAGCTAACGGATATGAAGATATTGGAATAATTCCCGAATTTATTTTATATGTGGGTATGTTAACTTGGCCAGTTACCTCATTAGGTTGGGTTAGTTCATTGGTTCAAAGAGCAGTTGCAAGTCAAACCAGAATAAATGAATTTTTGAATATAAAACCAACTATTAATAACACATCAATTGAACCTTTTAATTTTGAAAAAAACATACTTTTTAAAAATGTAAGTTTTACTTATAACAATAAAATTCTACCTGCATTAAACAATGTATCTTTTAATATAGAAAAAGGCAAAACTACAGCAATACTTGGCAATACGGGAAGTGGCAAAACAACAATTACTCAACTAATATTAAGAATGATTGATGTAGGTAATGGAGAAATTTTAATTGATAATAAAAATATAAAAGACATAAATTTAAATGCTTTTAGAAACCAAATTGGTTATGTACCACAAGATGTTTTTTTATTTAGCGACTCCATCAAAAACAATATTGCTTTTGGAAAAGAAAATATAAATACAATTACTTTTGATGAAATAAAAGAAGCAAGTAAAAAAGCAAGTTTAACCGAAAACATAGAAAGAATGCCTTTGCAATTTGAAACAATAATTGGTGAAAGAGGTGTTACATTATCTGGTGGTCAAAAACAAAGAACAGCCATTGCAAGGGCTTTTTTAAAAAACCCTCCCATTTTAATATTTGATGATAGTTTAAGTGCTTTAGACACCAATACTGAAAGCGAAATATTGAATACCATTTATAATGAAAAAGAAGGTAAAACAATGATTATTATAAGCCAAAGGGTTTCGAGCGCTAAACATGCTGATAATATTTTATTTTTTGATAAAGGTGTATTAGTCGAAAATGGAAATCACAATGAATTGATTTTATTAAATAAAAAATATGCTGAATTATATAACAATCAACTTACTAACAGTGAGTTTGAAATTGAAGAAGTAAATGAGTAAAAAGTGTTAACAAAAATTTTTGTAAACCTAAACACAGTAGCTATTTTGCACCCGATTAACAAACCAAAAATACAGATTGATTATGGATGATTTTGAGAAAAGAGATAACCAAGAAATTTATTCAAAAAAAATAAGAGCAGGCAAAAGAACTTATTTTTTTGATGTAAAATCGACTAAAGCAAATGATTATTTTATTACAATAACAGAAAGTAAAAAAAGATTTGAAGACGGCACCTTTATAAAGCATAAAATATTTTTATATAAAGAAGATTTTAATAAATTTACTGAGGCTTTGGTTGAAACAGTGAATTATGTAAAAACTGAACTAATGCCCGAATATAACTTTGATGAATTTACAAGAGAAGATTACAGACACAACGACTCATCAGATAATTAAATACCATTAAAAAAATTACTTGATTAAATAAGTAATAAATACTTTATTTGCATATAACTAATTAAAAAATAATAAAAAAATGAAACAATTTTTCAAATCAATAGCAGCTTTAACAATTATAGCTTCTTTATTTACAGCATGTTCAAAAGATCCTGATGCAACAACAACTGGAACCCAAGAACCAGGTGCTCCAACATTAACTGTTACTGCTCCTAAAGGAGATTTAACTTTAGGTTTCCAAGATATAGCAACATTTAAATTCAGTGCTACACCTGCAAGTGGTGCAAAAATTAAATCAATTTTAATTACTAGAAAAAATTTAACATCAGAATTAGTTAACAAAATTTACGGTGATTCAGTTGCTAGTTTAGCAGATTCGGCTTCAATTAATAGAACAGCAATTGATACTATTTTACCTTCTATAGCAAACATTGGAGACAAATTATTGTACACAATAGTAATTGTTGATGACAAAGGAAAATTTGTATTAAAAGCGTATAGCGTAACTGTAAAAGATTTATATGTATCTGGTCAGTTTACAATTGGCGCTAGTGCAAATACCACAATACAAGAAAAGTTTTTTGGATTAAACTCTAGTGTACCTAGAACAGTTGAATTATTTAAAGCTGGAATAGCAACACCTCCAACTTCACAACCAAGTACAGCCGATTCAGCTACAAGAGCTCGTTTTAACTCATCAAAAATTGATATGTTATTCTTTTTTGGTACAGCCAACGGTACTGCATTGTATTCACCAACATACGTTTTTGGTGCAGGCCAAGCTTGGGATACTGAATTAAGTTTTTGGGCAAAGAAAAACACTACTATTTTCTTAAATCCATTAGTTACCAATATTTCTCAATCTGAATTTGCTGATATTAACTACAAAGTAGAGCAATTAATTGATGGTTTAGATTTTACAAAAAACAACCAAGATTTAGCTAAAAACTTAATTAAAGGAACGGTAGTTGCTTTTAAAACAGAAGGTGGTGCTAAAGGTTTAATATTAGTGGAAGAAACTGCAGCAGACAACAAAAGTTATGCTACTTTTTCAGTTAAATGGAAAAAATAATATTTCAATAATCAAAAAAACCGCTTCAAATTTGAAGCGGTTTTTTTTTGAATAAACGTTAAATGTTTATAAATTTACCCCACACATTTTTTAAAATAATTCAATTAAATTAATGAAAAAAATTGCAGTATTTACTTCTGGTGGCGACTCGCCTGGAATGAACGCATGTATAAGGGCTGTTGTAAGAACAGCAATTTATAATAATGTAGAAGTTGTAGGAATTCTTCAGGGATACAAAGGAATGATAGAAGGTGGCGAAAATTTTATTCCTTTAAATTCACGTTCAGTTGGAAACATCATTCAGCGAGGAGGAACCATTTTAAAAACTTCGAGAAGCAAAGAGTTTATGACTCCCGAGGGTAGAAAAAAAGCTTACGACAATTTAGTTTTAAATGGCATTGAAGGAATTGTTTGTATTGGAGGCAACGGAACTTTTACTGGTGCTGAAATATTTTATAACGAATATAAAATTCCATCAATTGGCGCACCTGGAACTATTGACAATGATTTATATGGTACCGATTTAACTATAGGGTTTGATACCGCAATAAACACTGCTGTTGATGCAATTGATAAAATTAGAGATACAGCTGATTCACATGGAAGGGTATTTTTTGTAGAAGTTATGGGCCGAGAAGCAGGTTTTATTGCATTGGCATCGAGTATTGCTGGTGGTGCTGAGATTGCTTTATTACCTGAGGTAAAAGAAAATTACGAAGAAATTATAGAACTATTTAAAAGTAGAAACAACAGTAAAAAATCATTTACGATTGCTATAGTTGCTGAAGGAAATATTGAAGGAGGATCGATGGCTATTATTGATATAATAAAAAAAGAAATTCCCGATTTTGACCCAAGGGTAGTTATACTTGGTCATATACAAAGAGGTGGGTCGCCTACTGCATACGATAGAGTATTGGCATCTCGCTTAGGAAATGGTGCTGTTGAAGCATTATTAGCAGGAAGAAAGAATGAAATGGTTGGTTTACTTAATAACCAAATTGCTTTTACTACTTTCAAGGATTCTATTGAAAATAAAAAAGAGTTAAACCCTGGTTTGCTAAAACTAATTGATGTGTTTAATTGCTAGTTTCTCGAAAACTTGCTCTTTTTAATCTGTCGTTTATAGCATAACCTAAACCAATACTGGGTAGTTTTTCAGCAAATATTTTATCAATATTTAATTTATCAATTTGGTGCATAAATGAAAATAAATTCTTAGCAGCCTCGTTTAAATCTTTTGTGTGTGATAAAACAAATTGATGTTCTGATGGAATATCATGAAAGGATTGATAAAATGAAATAACCCCTACTCTATTTTTGTTTTCGTTTTTTATTGCATCTTCAATATTGTTTACCAAAAATAAAGGATGATTTGGAGCGTAATGTTTTAACAACATTCCGGGTGCTACAATTTTATCATTTTCATTAACCGATAATAACTTTTTACCTAAAATTAATTCTATTTCCTCCACTGCTAATCCTCCATAACGCAGTATTTTCGGTTCATTTTCTAAAAATGAAATAATGGTTGACTCTACTCCAACAATGCAATTTCCTCCATCTAAAATATAATCAACTTTATTGCCAAGCTGATAAGCCACATGTTGGGGCGATGTTGGGCTAATGAAGCCACTAGGGTTAGCACTTGGAGCCGCTAAAGGAAAATCTAGTTTTTCTAATAATTTTAATGTTAAATGGTGGTTAGGAACCCTTATTGCAACAGCACCTGTTCCTGCAGTTACTATTTCGGGGATATTATTATTTGCAGGAATTATAAAAGTAATGGGGCCAGGCCAAAAATGTTTGGCTAATATTTTAACTTCAGAAGGAATAGTTAAGCCCCAATTTTCGAAGCGTTCTATTGCATTACTATGAATAATTAATGGATTAAATTGAGGCCTGTTTTTGGTTTGGTATATTTTTAACACTGCATCGGCATTAAAGGCATTTGCAGCCAAACCATAAACGGTTTCGGTTGGTATGGCTACTAATTTATTATTGGTTAATAAATTGTATGCTATTTGTATGTTATTTCCAATCAACAAAAAACTAAAATAAACCGTTCATTTCTGTTTGTATTTTTTCAATAATTTTCCCCAAGTCTTCAGGTTTTTCAGCAAAGTTTAAATCATCCACTTCAATAATTAAATGGCGAGGTTTGTACGCACTAATCCAAGCTTCATATCTTTCATTTAAACGTTTTAAATAATCTAATCGAATGCTGTCTTCATAATCTCTTCCTCTTTTTTGAATATTATTAACCAAAGTAGGAATTGAAGCTCTCAGGTATATCATTAAATCGGGCGATTTAATTGTTTGGTTCAATGAATCGAACATTTTTTGGTAGGTTTCAAAATCGCGGGTGCTCATTAATCCCATTGAATGTAAATTAGGTGCAAAAATATTTGCATCTTCATATATAGTTCTATCCTGAATAATGCTTTTTTTATTTTTTTGAAGCTGCATAATAGTGCTGTAACGGCTATTCAAAAAATATATTTGTAAGTTAAAGCTCCAACGTTGCATATCTTCATAAAAATCTGATATATAAGGATTGTCTTCTACATCTTCGTAATGGGGTTCAAAGTTATAGTGCTTACTTAAAAGTGAAGTTAAAGTAGTTTTACCCGACCCAATATTTCCCGCTATTGCTAAATGCATATTCTTATAAATTATTATCCCACGATTTTAGTGTATAATCAACAAACGATTTAAACACTGTTTCAACATAATTAGTTTTTAATGGTATAGTTATTGAAAACTAAGGTTTACTATCAAATTAAAATATATTACTTTGCACAACTTTTTTATAATGAAGAAACTTAATAAATTAATAATTAGCAACTTCTTTCGAACTTTTTTACCAACTATAGTAATAGTAATGTTTATATTACTCATGCAATTTATTTGGCTTTATGTTGATGAATTAGTTGGTAAAGGTTTGGAGTGGCAAGTTATTGCTGAACTTTTGTTTTATTGGTCGGCATCATTAATTCCACAAGCTTTACCTTTAGCCGTATTATTGGCTTCAATAATGACTTTTGGAAACTTAGGCGAAACATACGAATTGGTTGCAGCCAAAGCAGCAGGAATTTCAATTTGGAAAATGTTTAAACCCATGTATGTAGCCATGCTTGGTATTTCATTGTTTGGTGTTTTTGTTTCTAATGTATTAATCCCTATTGCTAATTTAAAAAGCAGGTCATTATTGTACGATGTAAGAGAAAAAAAGCCCGCATTAGCCATAACAGAAGGAGTTTTTTACAGTGGCATACAAGGCATAACCATAAGAATTGGGAAAAAAGATAAGCGTACACAGGAAATGTACGATATTATTATTTACGATAAGCGCGCCAACAATACCCATTCAACAGTAATTTCTGCTAAAAAAGGTAAAATGACTTTGAGCAACGATGGACGTTTTTTATTTTTTACTTTATATGATGGAGCCAGGTATGAAGAAATGGAAACACAAAGGAATTATTACAATTCATTTCCACATTCAAGTACTTATTTTAGTCAAGAAAAAATAATGTTTGATTTAACAGTTTTTAACTTTAGTAGAACCGATGAAGATTTATTTAAACATAATTACGAAATGTTAAATGTTTTTCAATTACAATTTTTTAGTGATTCGCTAAAAGTATTAAAGTATAAAAAAGCGTTAGAGCTTAAAGGTTTTGTAAAACCGTATTATCACTTTTTAAAGAACGATTTAACAACAGCCATTGCTGATAAAGATAGCAATTATGCAAAAGGCGATTCCGTTTTAAATTTATTTAACAGCCAATACAAAGATGTTATTTTAAGCAATGCTGAAAGCAATACAAGAACAGCAAAAAATGTTGTATCATATGCTATTACCGAAAGGAATGAAATTAAAAAAAATGGGGCGAGGTACGATATAGAATGGCATAAAAAATTTGTATTGGCCATATCGTGTATTATCATGTTTTTTATAGGCGCTCCTTTGGGTTCAATTATTAGAAAAGGTGGTTTCGGTTTGCCTGTAGTTGCAGCTATTTTGCTTTACTTGGCATATCACGTTATCACTCTATCTGGCGAAAAAGCAGCAAAAACATTGGTTTGGACACCTTTTATGGGTGTTTGGATTGGAATAATTGTTTTAACACCTTTGGGTTTCTTTTTAACCTTTCAGGCCAGTAACGACAGTTCATTATTTAATAAAAACGCTTGGGTAAATTTATTTAAGCGCTTTTTCCATAAAACAAAAAAAATATAAAATGAAAATTTTACAAATAACACCACGCTTTCCTTGGCCATTAAAAGATGGAGGAGCACTTTGTTATCACAATTATGCAAAAGGTTACAGCCAAGCTGGCGTTAATTTAACAATAGCTTCGCTTAATACATCAAAACATTATGTTGAATACGATGAACTTCCTGCACATGTTAAAGCGTTAGGAAATATTTATTTAACATACATTGATAATAAAATTAAACCAATACAAGCATTTTTGAATTTATTTTCAAAAGAATCGTACCACGTAAAACGATTTATAAACGAAGATTTTAAAAATCAATTAATACAAATTTGCAAAGAAAATACATTTGATGTAATCGTTTTTGAAACAATATTTGTGGCTCCATATTTATCAGTAATTAGGCAAAATAGCAAAGCAAAATGTATTTTAAGGCAACACAATGTAGAATATCAAATATGGGAAACTTTGGCTTGTAATGAAAAAAATCCAGTAAAAAAATGGTATTTATATTTATTGGCTAACAGACTTAAAAAATTTGAACAAGAACAATTAAATAATTTTGATGGTATAGCCGCAATAACCAAACACGATTCGAATGTGTTTTTAAAAAGTGGTTGTACTAAACCCATACATGTATCTCCATTTGGAATAAATTTAGACAAACTAATTATTGATGATTCTAATTTAGAAATGCCAAGTATTTTTCATATTGGTTCAATGGATTGGATGCCCAATCAAGAAGCCATGTTATGGTTTATTGATAAAGTGTGGTACGATATGAATTTTGAATTTCCTGAACTTAAATTTTATTTAGCAGGGCGAAATATTCCAAACTCGTTTTTTGATTATAATAACCAAAACCACATTGGGGTGTTAGGCGAAATTGATAATGCCATTCAGTTTATGAACGAAAAAGCTATAATGGTAGTTCCTTTATTTTCGGGTAGTGGAATTAGAGTAAAAATATTAGAAGGTATGGGTTTAGGTAAATGTATAATTGCTACATCATTAGGTGCACAAGGCATTGAAGCCATTAACGGTGAACACATTTTAATTGCTGAAACTGCTGACGAATTTAAAAACCATATTAGGAACTTAATAAATAACCCAAGCGAAATTATACGCATTGGTAAAAATGCTTTACGTTTGGTAAAAGATAAATACGACAATAAAAAAATTGTAGCTGATACTTTGAATTTTTATGAAAGTTTAAATAAAATTTAATTAATAATTGCTTGTGCGAAATCCTAATTTAGACCCTGAAGAAAACAATTTAACCAATGCTGAAAAAGAACTTGAAAGGGTTCTTAGACCTAGGCTTTTTGACGATTTTACTGGACAAGAAAAAACAATTGAAAATTTAAAAATATTTGTACAAGCAGCCAAGCAACGTGGCGAAGCCTTAGACCATGTTTTGCTTCATGGCCCTCCCGGATTAGGTAAAACTACTTTAAGTATAATTATAGCCAACGAACTAGGGGCAAACATTAAAACTACTAGCGGACCTGTTTTAGAAAAAGCAGGCGATTTAGCAGGATTGCTTACCAATTTGGAAAAAGGTGATGTTTTGTTTATTGACGAAATTCATAGATTAAGCCCAGTGGTTGAGGAATTTTTATACTCGGCAATGGAAGACTATAAAATAGATATAATGATTGATAGTGGACCAAATGCAAGAAGTATTCAATTAGAAATTGAGCCTTTTACTTTAATTGGTGCGACTACCCGATCTGGATTATTGACTTCGCCATTAAGAGCACGATTTGGTATTAACTCCCGACTACAGTATTACGATAAAGCTTTAATGAAAACCATTATTGAACGAAGTTCAACCATAATGAATTCGATAATAGACGAAGAGGCTGCTTGGGAAATAGCAAGAAGAAGCAGAGGAACACCCCGAATAGGCAATGCGTTATTACGCAGAACAAGAGATTTTGCACAAGTAAAAAGTAATGGGGTTATTAACTTAGAAATTGCTCAATATGCATTGAATGCTTTGAATGTAGATAGCGAAGGATTAGATGAAATGGATTCGAGAATATTAAAAACTTTAATTGAAAAATTTAAAGGTGGCCCCGTAGGCTTAAACACTTTAGCTACTGCCATAGGCGAAGATGGAGGAACAATAGAAGAAGTATACGAACCCTACTTAATACAAGAAGGATTTTTAATGCGCACTCCAAGAGGAAGAGAAGCAACCGAAAAAGCCTATAAACACTTAGGCTTTACCCCTACTTATAAAAACAAATTGTTTTAAATAAATTAGCATTTTGTGTTCGGTTTGTTCCCTCACAAACCGAATTGGAAACTTGTTGTTGAATGATTACTGCAAAGGCAAAATTAGCAGAATTGGTGGTTTAATTATTTTAGTTTATAATAACTATCCTTAGATTTAATGAACACAGTAAAGATTTAAAAAAGCTTCACAAAAGTTTAAAATTGCTGGCAGTTTAGTGTAGTCTAAAGTCAGTTCGAGCGGTATCCTTTATTTGGCAACCAAGTTAGCTAATGGATAAGTTATTTTTTTTTCTTCATACTTTTTGCATTGCCAAAAAAGTATGCAATCCCGCAAGGCGGGACTAGACAACACTTCGACTTCGCTCAGTGCAAGACGCTACCCACCCGCGTGGCTAAAAGCACGGCCCGCTTTATTGTCGGGCCAACGCTCGCCTACTTTTGATATTTTTAGTAAATTTTTGCTTTTGGTTGATGCCATTTATTACTTGACTTGTGAGATTTGGTTAATGACTGCTTGTTGATTGTTCCTAAAAGCTTTTTGGATGGATTATTTATTTTTTATCTGCTTTATTTTTTATCTGCTTTATTTTTCATCAAAGAAAAAAAGAAAGAAGAAAAAAGTAAGACCCTTTGTCTTAAAATTATTTACTTTAATTCATACCAACCAATTCCTAATAAGCCATCGTAATATTCTATATCCACATAATCACCAATATTTTTCGAATTATAATACTTGTATTTAACATGTTCTTTTTCGTTTTCAGTTTGTGTATGCCATCTTTCTAGTACTAAAATATTGCTGCTGTTTTTTCCTTTTGTTTCATACTTTTCTAGTATTTTAGCTGAAAAGTAATTAGAAGGTGAATTGTTAAAAGCACAGTTTATGAAAATTACTAAAGCAAAGCTGTAAAAAAAGCCATAAAAACTATTAATTACCAATCGTAATACCAATGAATCTTTAGGCAGATTAGCTATTGTTTCAAAAATTAAAATAAACAATACCATTAAGCCAATGCTATAAATCCATACCAAATTATAGCTAAAAATGGTATAATCAGAAGCTATCCTTATAATCATACCACAAACAGCAATAACACAAGCCAAACCTACATCAGGCTTATTACCTTTTTCATGTTCGTAAACAATAATGCCCTTGTATTCGCGTAATAAATACATACAAGCAAATGGAACCAAAGCCATTATTACAAAGGCTAGTTTAGTAGCTGTTGATGTAAGTGTTAACCATGCTAATATGGCAAAAACAAAAATGTTAAACGCTCGAACAGTATTTTTTGCTTGCTTGTAACTTATATGTGGTTGGATATTATTATTTTTTTTTTTACGCATCAATTTTCAGCTTATTAACAAAATAATTTTTACAACAAACAAAGCATTTTTTTGGTTTAAGTTGAAATTTAAAATAAGATAGAAATAGGCATGGAAATTTATTACCTATTTAAAAAGTATAAACTTACAGTATAGCTAAAAACTAATTGGTGAAGAACACTAACAAGGGCTAAAACTTGTTGGTGAAGAACACCAACAAGGGCTAAGGGCTAACAAAATAGATTGTAATTTACATTAAAATTAAAAAATACGCTTTAAAAATTATTTGTAAATAATAGCTTTTAAACTATAAATAATTTTTATTTTGAACATTAGTAAAATTTAACTTTGAATTGATTTAACTTTTTATATTTTGCAATTACAAATTGTTAGCTACAAAACATGTGACTGACAAAGCGAAGCTTGAATTTTAGTTTTAAAAAAAACAGTTAAAATAAAGGTACCAAATTTATAAAATATGGAATGGAGTGCAAAGTTAATTGAACATAATAATGAAAAGCGGATTGCTATATATTTTGAAAAAAATAAAGAACTAAACGAAAGAATAAAAAAACTTGTTGGCGTAAAGTGGAGCAATACGCTTAAAGCATGGCATGTGCCCGATAATGATGTTTATAGAACAAAATTTGGTATTGAAATAAAAACACCTTCTTATTATTTGCCTACTAATGAATTGGGAGAAAAAATATTGCATTTTTCGGATTGGTTAAAGCAAAAAAGGTACAGCCCCAATACCATAAACAGTTACAACAAAGTATTACTTGTTTTTTTTGGATATTTTAAAACAAAAGACATATTAGAAATAACGAATAATGATGTATTTGAATTTAACAAAAATTATATAATTGAAAAAAAATTATCGGCTACCTACCAAAGTCAATTTATAAACGCATTAAAATTATTTTATAGCAGGTTTAACAATAAAAAAATAAATTTAGAATTACTGGAGAGGCCACATAAAAATGAGAGTTTACCTAAGGTTTTTAGTGAAGAAGAAATATTGAAATTAATAAATGCAATAGACAACTTAAAGCATAAATGTATGATATGTTTAATATACAGTGCGGGTTTAAGAAGGAGTGAGTTATTGAATTTAAAGTTAATAGATATAGATAGTAACCGAATGCTTATTTTAATAAAACAAGGCAAAGGAATGAAAGATAGAATTGTTCCATTATCGGAGAATATTTTAGTAATGTTAAGAGAATATTTTATTGAGTATAAACCTAAAAAATTTTTATTTGAGGGACAATATGGAGAGCAATATTCGGACAGAAGTGTGAATTTAGTAATAAAAAAAGCGGCCTTAAAAGCAAATATAAAGCGAACCATAACCCCACATATGTTAAGGCATAGTTATGCAACACATTTATTGGAAGGAGGAACAAATTTGAGAATAATACAAGAGTTGTTAGGACATAAAAGCCCAAGAACAACACAAATATATACACATGTAAGTAGAGATCAAATAGGGAAAGTACAGAGTCCATTTGACAAGCTAAAATTAAAAGAAAACAAAAAATAACGTGCAACAAACTGAAATAAAAAC
>JBAXCN010000064.1:0-17230 GCA_037141455.1 Bacteroidota bacterium | reverse complement strand
GCAAGAGGAGCCAGTAAAGAAGGTTTTGAGAAAAAACCATACGAAAAGCGAAAATCGTTTGGAGAAGATAAATTTGCTGATAGCCCACGCAAGCCAAGTGCAAGAGGAGCCAGTAAAGAAGGTTTTGAGAAAAAACCATACGAAAAGCGAAAATTGTTTGGCGAAGATAAAATTGCAGATAGCCCACGAAAACCAAGTGCAAAAACTTTTGATAGTAAAAGAACTTCTAACAGTAAATCGTTTAGCAAGGATAGACCAACAACTAATAGATTTGAAAAAAAGCCAACATCGCTAAAAAAACCTGTTAAAAACAGAACAGACAACGAGGAATTTGAGGAAATAGTAAAACAATACGAGCAAAAGCCCGAAAACATTACGAGCAAAGAAACATTTAGAAAAAAAGGCCTTTCAGAAGA
This sequence comes from Bacteroidota bacterium, assembly GCA_037141455.1. Taxonomy (GTDB): domain Bacteria; phylum Bacteroidota; class Bacteroidia; order UKL13-3; family UKL13-3; genus JAAFJM01. The sequence continues at coordinate 16,814 of JBAXCN010000064.1, read as the reverse complement.
TGCAAAATCTTTTAGAAATAAAACGCCAATGAAAAGTGCTGAATTTAAAACAGTAAGAAAAAAACTTTTAGTTGACGAAAAAAATAAAAATGTAAATAAAAAAACTGCTGAACAAGATTTAAATTTTGGTGAAATAAGGTTAAACAGATTTATTGCCAATGCAGGAATTTGCAGCCGTAGAGAAGCGGATACTTTAATAGAAGCTGGTTTGGTAAATATTAACGGCAAGGTAATTACCGAAATGGGTTACAAAGTAAAAGCAGGCGATGACATAAGATACAATGGACAAAGGCTTTCGGTTGAAGATAAAATTTACATTTTAATGAATAAACCAAAAGATGCCATTACTACAGCCGAAGATCCTGAGGGAAGAAGTACTGTTTTTGATTTAATTGAAGGCAAGTTAGCCCAACGTGTTTTTGCTGTTGGTAGGTTGGATAGAAACACAACAGGAGTGTTACTTTTAACCAACGATGGCGATTTAGCTCAGCGTTTAATGCACCCCAAATTTGAAGTTGAAAAAGTATATGTAGCCACATTAAACAAACCATTAACCAAAGCCGATATGTGGCAAATGGCAGGTGGAATTGAGTTAGAAGATGGCCCAATAAGACCAGATGCCATAGCATATTCTGAAGAAGAAAGAAAAGATATAATTGGAGTAGAAATTCACAGTGGAAGAAATAGAATTATACATAGAATGTTTGAGCACATGGGTTATTTGGTTGACAAATTAGATAGAGTTGCTTATGCGGGTTTAACAAAATCGAAATTGAAAAGAGGAGAGTGGAGAGAGTTGAATGATAAAGAGTTAAAATTACTTAGGAAAAACGTTAAAATTGGTTAAAAAATGGTTGTTCATTTTATAAAAAAGGTTGTTTTATTAACTGTGATTGTTGTGTTTAATGGCACTTCAATATTTTCTCAAACTGTTACTCAAAAGTTTTATAAAGACAGTTATCTGTATAAAGAAGTAGAAGAAAGCAAAGCAAAATTTTCATTAAAATTGATTAAAAATGAAGATGGATCGGTAACACATGAAGTATTAGATTTAAAAAACAATAAAACAATAAGAAAATATTCATATAAAGAATTTGAACCAGTGGGACTTTGGGTTTTTGAAAATGAAAAATTGAATGTGGATTATAACTTTACTGTAGAATATATTGACACCTTTATTTGCGCAGATTGCTACAAAGACACTTTAATTAAAGATTATTTTAAAAACAACGATACTTTTAACTACAAAGCACCCGTTTTAAATACCGGAGATAAAAGCGTTTGGGATTTTCTAGCCAAAAATGTTAATTACCCTGCTTATGCCAAAGAAAACAATATAGAAGGCAAACTAATAGTTTCATTCATTATTGATGAAAAAGGAATTGTAAATGATGTTAAAGTGATTAAAGGAGCTCATATTGTGTTAGACAAAGAATTAGTAATGGTAATTAAATCTCTTCGTTTTTCAAGCTCATGTTTAATTAATAACAAACCAATAAAACTTGGATTTAAATTGCCTTTCTTTTTTAGATTGGATTGATTATTTAATATTTTTTATTGTAATTTAATTAACGGAATACTTACTAAATATAACCTCATACTTTAACCTTTAGTCTTGTTTTTTCTTAAAATTTTAGCTGCACAATGTAAAATTTTAATGTATTTAATGATATTCCTATATCTATATCCCAGCTAGTACCTTATTTCAATTTAGAAGAGTTTGAAACATAAAAACCCGTTTTAAATTATGCATAAAATTTTGCTTAGGGTCATTAAATGAATTTTGTTGGGTTATTGCTGTTTTGTAAATTACATCACAAATATCAACCTTCACCTTTGCAAGTTACAACTCAGCTTGTGTATTTTAAAGTGTCGTCTTGCCATTCGTGAACAAAGATTGATTTAACAAGGGCAAAAGAAAATTTTCACCAAATTCCAACTTAACTGAAGGTAATTGTAGGATTGATATTGTTGGTAAACATACCTAAGAAACTGATGCCAATAAACTTCCTTATTTTTTTAAATAGGCTTTTGGAGTTAATAGCTAATTTTACTTAATTATCATCCTATTTGTGCCGTTTATAAAAATAGTTTTTTTGTAATAAGCATTATTATAAAATAAATGTAATATTCGCCTCGCAATTACAAATAATTTTTTTAGTTAAAATAAAATAACAAATGAAAAAATCAAATAAAATATTAAAGTGGCTTGGCGGCATAATAGTTTTATTAATTATTATAGCAATAATTGGTAAAAAAGCGGGCTGGTTTGGCAAAGCAAACGAAATAAAAGTTAGCACTGCTATTGTTGAATTAAAAACGGTAATTGAAACAGTTAGTGCAAATGGAAAAATTCAACCCGAAACCGAAGTTAAAATTAGTTCGGATGTAAGTGGAGAAATAAGAGAATTATATGTAAAAGAAGGTGATTCGGTAAGTAAAGGGCAACTTTTAGCACGAATAGACCCTGAATTATATGCTTCTGCTTTAGATAGAAGCAGTGCATCTTTAAGCAATGCCAAAGCAAGTGCAGCAAGCAGCAAAGCCCGTTTATTACAAGCAGAAGCACGTTTTATAGAAATAGAAAAACAATACAATAGAACTAAAAAAATGGCTGAGCAAAAACTAGTGAGCGATGCCGAAATAGAAACTGCCACATCGAGCTATAAAAATGCAAAAGCCGAAGTAGAAGCCATAAAACAAGGGGTAGTAGGTTCTGATTTTACAGTAAAAAGTTTTGAAGCCAGTTTAAAAGAAAGCAGAAAAAACTTAACAAGAACTGAAATTTTTGCACCTGTTAGCGGAATTGTATCCACCCTAAAAGTAGAAAAAGGCGAACGAGTGGTAGGTACATCGCAAATGGCAGGAACTGAAATGATGCGCATAGCCAACTTAAATGCCATGGAAGTAAGCGTGGATGTAAATGAAAACGACATTATAAAAGTTGGATTGGGCGATACTGCATTAATAGAAGTAGATGCTTATGGAACTCGAAAATTTAAAGGAATAGTATCGGAAATAGCCAACAGCGCAAGCAGCACAGCAGCTACTACTAGCGATCAAGTAACCAATTTTGTAGTTAAAATTAGAATATTACAAAGCAGCTATGCCGATTTAACAGCCAAGTTTGGCAAACGCAAAGCGGTATTTCGCCCAGGCATGAGTGCAAGCGTGGAGGTACAAACTGAAGTAGAAAAAAATGTGTTGGCCATTCCAATAGAAGCAGTAACTATAAGACCCGAAAGTGCTTTGGATACTACAAAAACGGACGATAAAAATAAAGAAACAATAGTTAAAACTGATGACTCGAAAGAGGAAATAGAAGTAGTATTTGTAAATAATAACAATACTGCAAATATTAGAAAAGTAAAAACGGGGATTCAAGACGATAAAAATATAATCATTCTTTCAGGCTTAGCCAAAGGCGATGAAGTAGTAAGTGGCCCTTATTCTATTGTATCTAAAACCTTAAAGCATGGCGATAAAATTAAAAAAGTAAGTAAAGAAATGCTTTTTGAAGTAAAAAAATAATGTTGGATTCATATATTTGAATATGTAATTTCCAAAACATAATGAAAAGAATTTTTACTATAATACTTGTCTCTTGCACCTTATTTGCTAACTCGCAAACCAACTTAAAGCTTACCAACACCTTGGTGGAGCAGGTGCTAACAGGAAACTATAATCCTAAATCGTTTTATCCAACCATTGTTTCGTCTAATAAAAGTGAAATTGTAAATGGTTTATTGAATCAAATTAACACCGATTCGGTTAAAAGTTATTTGTTTCAATTAGAAAAATTTTATACCCGCAATACGGGTTCAGATACTGTTTCTGCGCAAAAAGGAATTGGCGCAGCACGAAGATGGGCTTATAATAAATTGGAGAGTTTTAAAAACAACAGTCCGTTGTTAACCAGTTATTTTCAGTTTGATCAAAATATTTGTAACATTAGCCAACACCGGAATATTTTAGCCACATTGCCCGGCACCGATACTATATTAAAAGAAGTTTGTTTGGTGGAAGCCCACATCGATTCCAGGTGTGAAACAAGTTGCGATACTACTTGCTTGGCCAGTGGCATGGAAGACAATGGAAGTGGAGTAGCTTTGGTGTTGGAATTGGCTAGGGTTATGAGCAAGTATAACTACAAGCGTACCTTGGTGTTTATGCTTACTGTTGGCGAGGAACAAAACCTAAATGGTTCAACGGCTTTTGCACAATATTGTGCCGACAAAAAAATTAAAATTTATACTGTTTTAAATAATGACATAGTTGGTGGAATTATTTGCGGAAAAACAGCATCCCCTCCGGGCTGTCCTGGCGAAAACAATGTAGATAGCACCAACGTAAGATTGTTTTCTTTTGGCACCAATGCATCATTGCACAAAGGATTGGCAAGGTTTATTAAATTACAATACTTAGATGAAATTTTTAATTTAAGTACTGTTAAATCTACCATAAACATAATGAATGCCGAAGACAGAACAGGTAGAGGAGGCGACCATATTCCTTTTCGCCAAAAAAGCTTCTCGGCTATTCGATTAACTTCTGCCAACGAACATGGAGATGCAAACCCAATTGCTGGCTACCAAGATAGGCAGCATTCTTCAAGAGATATTTTAGGGAAAGACATCAACGGTGATAGCCAATTGGATAGTTTTTTTGTAAATGCCAATTACCTAAAACGCAACGCCATTATAAATGGAAATGCACTAGCCATGGCAGCTATGGGGCCCAATACACCCACATTTACCATTGCTAACGATGGCAATGGAATAAATATTAAAATTGTAAGCAATACCAATTACCCTTTTTATAAAATAGGATTTAGAACTAAAACAAACGATTTTGATACTTTAATTACTGCTAATACTAACGAGTACCGTGCCTTCCATGTGCGCAAAGACAGTATTTATTTTGTAAGTGTTTGCGCAGTTGATGAAAATGGAATAGAAAGTTTGTTTTCCATTGAACAATTTGTAAAAGTAAATAATTCACCTGTATTAGGAAATAAAGAGTTTACGAATAACAAAAGTGGCGCACAGTTACTAAGCATTATTCCCAATCCGTTTGACGAAACTACTACCTTTAGCATAGTTGCCAACCAAAACTTAAAAGGTAAAATTGCTACTATTATAGTTACCGATTTAACAGGAAAACAAATAGAAAAAACAAAATTAAAATTAACGGAAGGAATTAACGAAATAATGTTTGAACCTAATCAAAGTAAAGGGAAAATGTACATTGCGACATTGCTGGTTGATGACAAAATAATTGAAACCGCAAAGGTGTATTTTAGGTAAAAATTTACTTTACATTCTGTTTTAAAACCAATGTTTATTTTATACTTTGCTAACAAATAAAAAGTTTATGAAAAAATACGTTTTATCTTTCTTAGCAATTCTTAGCATTTTTAACATGAATGCTTATGGAAGAGATATTTTTAGTAGAAATAATATAAAATGGCCTGCTAACAAAACTTTGATTATGGGCAGCTTATACCAAGGTGGTCCCACTTTAATTTTTGATTTAAATGGCAAACAAATTGCTAACCTGAATGATATTACCAAAAAAACCATTTACTCGCAAAATGTAGAGGAGCTATTTGGTATTATTAAAGTATCGAGCAATGGTATAATAACTTATTTCGATAGTAAAAATGATTTTAAACAAATAGGCCAAGAGTATGTGTCGGGTACTTTATTTAGCGAAGGATTTGCAATAGTTGCTGCCAAAAACGAGGGCTTAAAAATAATAAATACCAAAGGCGAAGCGATGGCTTTACTAAACGATTATAATGGCAAAACCATAGAAGAGGCCTACGAATTTAAAAACGGTTTAGCAGCATTTAAAAACAGTAAAAATTTATGGGGTTTTATTGACCAAACTGGCAAAGTGGTAATAGAACCAATGTATAGCAAAGTAAGTAATTTTAACGAGAACTATTGCGTGGTGGAACAATTGAATTTAGGGAAAGTAGCAGTAGGAATTATAGACAAAAAAGGCAGTTTTGTTTTTAACTTAACTAACAATATGTTGCTAGCAAACGAAGTGGTAAATGGCAAAATAGCTTTTAGGAAAAATTACAGAGGCTGCGGAATAATGGCTGTTAATGGAAAAGTTATATTTGAACCTAACCCTATATACGATTGGGTTTTGCCATATACCAACGCCAATTTTACCCCATTTATTACTGGCGAAAAGTATGGATTATTAAACAACAAAGGCGAAATAATGGTAAGGGCAAAGTTTGATATAATAGTGCTTATGGGTAATCAATTTATAGGGGCTAATTTAAGAGAAAGTAATGAAACCAATATTTACAATTTAAAGGGTGATTTAGTGAAAAAGATTCCATATTTATTTATTTTACCCTTGCCAAATGGAAACTATTTAGCCATGGAAAGAGAAGGAACTATATTTTTAGATAAAAACTTAAAAGAACTTTCTAAAAGCGCAATTTTTGACAATAAAAAATTTAAAGTTATCAATGAAGAACCTCAACCTGCCAAAACCAACTATTTTGATACCAAAGAACTAGTTAGCCGTATAGCCAATAAAATTGGAACCAATAGTATTAATGGTTTAAATACTAACGATGGTGTAAAACAAATGATTGACAAATTTGAGTTGAAAAAGGATAGGTCTTATTCAGGGGAGAATTATGTTTATGGAGAAAATGAACTTGCTCAATTAGAAATGTATGCAGAATTAAGCAATAATAATAGAAATCTATTTGGAAGGATAGACAATAAATACCTGCAAGATAATTTAAGTGCCGAGGAATTGGAAGTTAGCCAAATGGCAGATTCTATAGAGGCAGCGGTTAGAGCTGCAGATTCTTTGGCAGCATTAGAATCGATTATGATGGCAGATGGAGAACCTGACAATAATGATGGTGAAAAGATGTATTTTGACTCTTTGAGTTATTTAAGTGATACCAAAACACAGGAAGTTACATTTTCCGAACACTTTGATTTAGCAAGTTGTGTAATTAATTTGAGGTTCAACGACAATATAAAACTAAATTATTTTGAAGAAAAAACCAATACCTGCAATACTTGTAAATTAAAAGGAACAAACATAAACCCCAATGCAAAAATTGTTGGTTATAATTTGAGAATTAGCCTTTTTGGCAAAGCACAAGGAAAAACGGAAGAGTTTATAAATAACCTAATTGAAGACCTTAAAACCAAAGGTTATACTTTTGAAAAAAACAATAACGAATACATCATATTCAATACTAAATTACAAAACAAAAAATGTGGTTACTTAAGTTTGCCTATTATGGGTTCAAGTGAAATGAATTTAAATATTACTTTTTAAAATTGTAAATTAAATGAGAGCGGATTAAGAAATCGCACTAATATGTTTTATTAAATAAAAAACAGGAATAATGTTTTGGAAAAAATTAAAAGATAAAAAGAAATTTGTTTGTTCAAAGTGTGGGAAAGAACATAATGAATTACCTGCAATTGCTTTCCATTCGCCCGACTATTATGAGTTTTTAGATGATGATGAAAAAAAGAATATTGCAGAAATATCTGATGACTTTTGCGTAATAAAATATCCAGATCAAACAGATAGATTTATACGAACTACCTTGACCTTTAAAATAATGGACGCGTGTGGGGATTTAGATTATGGGATTTGGGTTTCAGTAAGTGAGAAAACATTTGAAGAATACAAAGCTCATTTCAGTAACAACGAGGAAGGAATTTCCTATTTTGGAATAATTAGCAATTGGATTCCTAATTATAAAGAAAGTACACTTGATCTACATGTAAATATTGAAACAAGGTCAAATGGCATTAGACCAATTATAATTCCTCATGAATCAGAACATGAATTGATAAAAGATTGGGAGCAGGGAATTACAATAGAAGAAGCAGAAAAACGCATTCAAAATATGAATAATAAGGTTGAATAATACTATTTAAACCAATATAGTATTGCCTATTAGCAATTATCTACCATAAGGAATCCTACTTACAATACTTCTTCCAAGGGTAATTTCATCAGCATATTCAAGTTCGCCACCAATGGAAATTCCGCGGCTAATGGTACTAATTTGAATGGGTAAATGCGCTAATTTTTTTGAAATATAAAAGGTTGTGGTGTCGCCTTCGGGTGTAGCGCTTAATGCTATTACTAATTCTTTTATGTTTTCAGTTTCTGCCCTTGTTACTAACGATAAAATATTTACATCATCAGGACCTACGCCATTTATGGGTGAAATAACTCCACCTAATACATGGTATAATCCGTTAAACTGTGAGGTGTTTTCAATGGCCATTACATCGCGTAAATCTTCTACCACACAAACCAATTCGCTATTTCTTTTATGACTTTGGCAAATATTACAAAATTCAGCATCGCTTACATTATGGCACCGTTTACAGTATTTTATTAAAGTTCTAACTTGCTCAATGGCTTGAGCTAATTTTATTATTTCTTGCGGTTCTTGTTTTAAAATATGCAAAACCATGCGCAAAGCCGATTTTTTTCCTACTCCAGGAAAGCGTGATAATTGGTTAACAGCCTCTTCAATTAAGGCAGATGGAAAGTTCATATTAAACGGCTACTGCTCCTTTAATTGCTGGGTGTGGATTGTAATTTTCTAATTCAAAATCTTCGTATTTAAATTCAAAAATAGATTTTACGTTTTTGTTTATTTTCATAGTAGGATATGGCCTTAATTCTCTGCTTAGTTGCAGCTCTACTTGCTCAAAATGGTTACTATAAATATGTGCATCGCCAAATGTGTGAATAAAATCGCCAGGCTCTAAATTACAAACTTGGGCAATCATTAAAGTTAACAAAGCATAACTGGCAATATTAAACGGAACGCCTAAAAACATATCGGCACTGCGTTGGTATAACTGGCAACTTAGCTTTCCATTGGCCACATAAAACTGAAAAAAAGCATGGCAAGGCATCAAAGCCATTTTCTCTAAATCGGCCACATTCCATGCACTTACAATAATTCTTCGGCTATTGGGGTTGTTTTTTAATGTTTCAATTACTTCTGTTAGCTGATCAATAGTTCCTCCATCGGCTTTTGGCCAGTTGCGCCATTGATGTCCATAAACGGGACCAAGGTTTCCATTTTCATCTGCCCACTCGTCCCATATTTTTACTCCATTATCCGTTAAATATTTGGTATTGGTATCGCCTTTTATAAACCAAAGTAGCTCGTGAATAATAGATTTTAAATGTACTTTTTTAGAAGTAATTAGCGGAAAACCTTCGTTTAAATCGAAACGAATTTGGGCGCCAAATATACTTCGAGTTCCAGTTCCAGTTCTGTCGCTTTTTTCTGCACCTGTATTGTAAACATGTTTCAGTAATTCTTCGTATTGGTTCATTTTTAATAGATTATTTTACAAATAAAATGAAATATTTAGCCAACAAGCCATAATTTTTTAAACCAAAAAGTAACAAATAAATTTTGAACCACATAGAATCATAGACCACATAGTTTTAAATTTTTTGAATCACATAGAGACAGAGAAAACATAGATTTTATATTAAAGGTCTAAAGGAAAGACATATTTATAGCAACGGGTTTTAACCCGTAGAAAAAATGCACCCCCTTTGTACGAAAACCCCAAAATACATGTGAAAGCCTTAGGCTTTCACATGTATTTTGGGGTTTTCGTTTGGTAATGTTTTTACGTTTTACCCCCAGTTTCACTAGGAGCTATAAATATTAAACTTTTTCGGAGTTTCTCTTTTGGAGTTTCATTATTTATTACAAAACTTTCAAAAAATCTGTGTTATCTGTAGCCTAAACTTATGCGGCTTGAATAGTTTTATACTTCAAAGCTTCAATTTTGCTTTTAGCATAATCCAAATCAATAACAATTTTTCCTTTTGTTGCCAAATCGGGGGCATCGTACATCAAATCTAACATAATGGCTTCGCAAATACTGCGTAAACCTCGTGCCCCTAATTTAAAATCAAAAGCAGTATCTACAATTAGTTCCACTACATCATCAGTAAATTGCAATTCAATTTTTTCTAAATCGAATAAATATTTATACTGTTTGGTTAAAGCATTTTTGGGTTCGGTTAGAATATTGCGCAATGCTTCTTTATCTAAAGGATTTAAATGACATAACACAGGCAAGCGGCCAATTATTTCGGGTATTAATCCAAAACTTCTTAAATCGGCAGGACTAATGTATTGTAACATGTTTTTGTCGTTTATTTTTCCAGTTTCATCTTCGTTCTTAAACCCAATGGCTTGTGTTTGTAATCGTCTTGCTATGTGTCTGTCAATTCCATCAAATGCACCACCACATATAAATAATATATTGCTGGTATTAATCTGAATCATTTTTTGATCAGGATGCTTGCGTCCTCCTTGTGGTGGAACATTAGCAATTGTTCCTTCTAATATTTTTAGTAATGCTTGTTGCACTCCTTCGCCACTTACATCGCGAGTAATACTTGGGTTATCGCTTTTGCGACTAATTTTATCAATTTCATCAATATAAACTATTCCACGTTCCGCCATTTCTACGTTATAATCTGCAGCTTGTAGCAATCGGCTTAAAATACTTTCTACATCTTCGCCTACATAGCCAGCTTCTGTTATAACGGTTGCATCGGCTATACAGAATGGAACATCCAAAATTTTAGCCAATGTTTTGGCTAAAAGTGTTTTACCTGTTCCAGTTTCTCCCACCATCATTACATTGCTTTTTTCTATTTCAATGTCGTTTTTTTTGCTTTTAACCAATAATCTTTTAAAATGATTATATACAGCCACACAAAGCACTTTTTTGGATTCATCTTGGCCAATAACGTATTCGTCTAAATGGGCTTTTATTTGCGCAGGTTTTAACAATACCAATTTGTTTATTGGTGTTGTTGTTTTTACTTCCGAATCTTCATTTATTATTCTATTGGCTTGCTTTGCACAATCTTCACATATAAGTGCATCTAATCCCGCTATTAAGAATTGTACTTCATTTCTTCCTCGTCCACAAAACGAACATTTATCTTCAGTTTTTTTTGCCATTATTAATTATACAACGCTATTTTTTTGCGATTAAAGTACAAATATAATACAATGTTAGCCTTATTTTGTTTGTTTTTCGGTTTAGTTCCACAAAGTTAAACCAATGTTTAGCTCAAAATAGTCAAAAAGACATATTGAGTTTAGTATTATAAATGATAATTCAATGTCAGTATTAAATAGCACCTTTTATAATTTCATCAACAATATTGGGGTCCAACAAAGTGGTTGTATCACCTAAATTACTGGTTTCGCCTTCGGCAATTTTGCGCAAAATTCTACGCATAATTTTACCACTTCTGGTTTTTGGCAATCCACTTACAAATTGAATTTTATCGGGCTTGGCAATGGCACCAATAATACGCGATACAGTTTGAATAATATCTTGCTTGGTTAGGTTTTCATCGGCTGTATGTTTATTATCGTAAATTACATAAGCATAAATTCCTTGTCCTTTTATATCGTGCGGATAACCAACTACTGCACTTTCAATTACACCACTATGCATATTAATCGCATTTTCTACTTCAGCAGTTCCAATTCTATGTCCACTTACGTTTAACACATCATCTACCCTGCCTGTAATTCTATAATTTCCATCTTCATCGCGCAAGCAACCATCGCCTGTAAAATACATATTTTTATAAGTTGAAAAATAAGTGCTACGGCAACGCTCATGGTCGCCATAAGTAGTTCTAATAATTCCGGGCCAAGGCTGTTTGATACATAAGTTTCCGCTAACTGAGTTTCCTAAAATTTCAACTCCATTTTCATCAACCAAACAAGGGTTAACTCCGGGCAATGGCAAAGTGGCATGGGTAGGTTTATGAGGAGTAATGTCAGCCAAATTCGAAATCATGATTCCTCCAGTTTCGGTTTGCCACCAAGTATCTACAATTGGGCATTTTTCTTTACCAATATTTTTATAGTACCATTGCCAAGCTTCTTCGTTAATTGGCTCACCAACGGCACCTAATACTTTTAGTGAACTCAAATCTTTATTGTTTACAAAATCTAAACCATAAGCCATTAAACTTCTTATAGCTGTTGGGGCTGTATATAAAATATCAACTTTATATTTTTCTACTATTTCCCAAAATCTGCCAGCATCAGGCCAAGTAGGAATACCTTCAAACATTAACGAAGTTCCACCTGCACTTAACGGACCATAAACTATATAACTATGACCAGTAATCCAACCAATGTCGGCTGTACAAAAATGCACTTGTCCGGGCTGGTATTGAAAAACATTCACAAAAGTATAGTTTGCCCAAACCAAATAACCTGCAGTGGAGTGAACTACTCCTTTGGGCTTACCAGTAGAACCTGAAGTATATAAAATAAACAATGGGTCCTCCGAGTCCATTTCAACTGCAGGAAAACTTACTTTGCTATTTTTCTCTACTTGTTCTTCGGCTTGTTCCATTTCATCTTCCCACCACAAGTCACGGTTTTTTATCATACTCACAGGAGTACGTGTACGTGTGTAAACAATTACTTTTTTTACTTTTTTATTGCCAATTAAAGCATCGTCAATTACACTTTTTAAAGGAATATCTTTATTGCCACGGTAAGCACCATCGCAAGTAATAATGTATTCAGCACTTGCATCTTCTAATCTATCTGCAATACTTTGAGCAGAAAAACCTCCAAAAATTACGGAATGAATAGCACCAATACGAGCGCAACCTAAAACGGCATAAGTCAATTCTGGAATCATCCCCATATAAATACAGACACGATCACCCTTTTTTACACCTAAATTGGTTAACATTTGAGCCACTTGGCATACACGTTTATGCAAACGGTTATAAGTTACAATGCGTGTTTTTTCCTGCGGATTATTGGGCTCCCAAATAATAGCAGGTTGCTCACCTCGTTCTTTCAAATGCCTATCAATACAATTTTCAGTAATATTTAGTTTACCGCCTTCAAACCATTTTATATTTGGTTCGGTAAAATTCCAATTGAGTACTTTATTCCATTTTTTTCTCCAAGTAAAGTGTTCGGCTATTTCGCCCCAAAATTCTTCAGGGTTTTCTATGCTTTTTTTATAAGCTTCGTGGTATTGTTCAAGGCTGGTAATTTGGTATGAGTATGACATCTGGTTTTGTAGAAAATTATTTTCGAAAATAATAAAAAAAGCCTAAAACAATAAATGTTTTAGGCATTTAAATGGCTTAATAAAAAATGAATTATTTTTGGTTAACCACATTAATTGTTTCAGCAACTTTGTTATCATTAGCAGAAGAAGAAAACTTAACTAAGCATTTTTACCGCTTGCTGAAATAAAAGCAAATACATTATTGTTTATAAAAGTTGTTTTTTAATTACTGAACCCAAAGTAAAGACAATATTTTAAAAAGTATTTTTCTTTTTACTGACCATAACAGCTTCAAATTCAGTAGCTGTTATTGGTGTGGTTTTAAATTTGTATTGTTTTTTTGCCAATCAGCTATTTCAATACTCCAAATTACTTAAGCTTCATTGGTGTTGGTTGGAGAATCAAAAGCATTTATTATTTCAATGTAAAAAAGGGTTTAAAACTCTCATAATTTAAAATAGTAAACAATTTATTAAGAATTAAATAAGAACTATGTTTTTAATATAAAATTCTTATTTTTACCGCATTAATTAAATTTATATATATGAAAAAGTTTATTGTCTATTTTTTAATGATGTTGGTTTCGAGTATAATATTTGCTCAACCAAAACCTGTTGTAAAACCCGTAACACCTGTTGCCCCAGGTAAACCTAAAGTATCGCCTTATGTGCTAAAAAAAGATTATGAGGAAATGCTTTTAAACATGGAAAGTAAAGTAAGAAGTGCAACTGAACTAAGCAATAATTTAAGAAGAGATATAGGAGGGAAAGATAGAAAAATTGCTACTTTGACTGAACAAATGGCAAAAGTGGAAGAAATATTAAATTCTACTGCTTTTAAAATATCTACTGCTGAAGATTCGCTAAGTAAAACTAGATTTTCGGTTGAGGTTTTTAGAAATGAAACTCAGGAAAAATTTACTCAATTGGATACTCAAATAGCTGAAGCAAAAAATAACAGCAATATGATGTTTTACATAGCAATAGTAATTTCAATTATAATGTTTGTTTTATTATTAATACAAAACGGCAAGTTGAAAAAATCAATGTTAAGCCATACCATTCAATCTGATATTAAAGTAAAAGAAGCAGTAAGTAAAATGGAGGAAGATTTAAATACACAACAAAAATTTTCATCGAACGAAATAAATAATGTAAAGCTTCAATTATTGAAAGAGTTTAAATTAGAAAATATAACTTTAAATACTAAGATTGAAACTTTAATTAACACTTTAGAAGATTTAAAAAACAATAAATAAATCGACAAATATTATGGGAGGAATTAAAGGAAAAGTAAAAACGATTATTATGGATAAATCATCTGCACCTAGCGATGATATTACATTAGGTCCTCAGTTAAACTACGATGCAAGCAATAGCCAAGTAGCTGTTGATGCTATTAATGCAGAATTCGGAACTACTTTAACTGTAGGTACTTTTTTAGGTTTTAATAATATTGGCCAAGTGGGCGATTATATTGAAGGTGAAGTTGGTGGTTAATTAACTAAAACAAAAAGCTCCATTTGAACATTCAAATGGAGCTTTTTTTATGAAAATATTTTCAGGTTATTTACCAACTTGAGTTGCCATTACTACCCTTATTTTTAGTCGGGTACCAATAGATAGGATGTCAACCAATTCTTGTATATTTAAAGTGGCATCCATTCTTAAAACTATTGTTGGATCTTCAACTCCTGTGGTTTTTTCTTTTAAAATTTGTTCTAAATTATTAGCATCAATCAATTCCCTTTCAAAATAATATTCTTTGTTCTCTTTTACTGTTAAAGCAAATTGTTTTTTGTTTAATGTTTGACTTTTTTCTGCTTTAGGTAAAAGTACTTTTATAACATTCGGATTAGCAATTGTTGAAATTATTAAAAAAAATAACAACAAAAAGAACATAATATCATTTAATGATGATGTAGAAACCTCGGCTTCAAACCTTTTTTTTCTGCGTAACTTCATAGCTATAATATTATTTTTAACTATCTAAAATATCAATAAAATCAACCGCAGTTCTTTCTAATTTGGTGTTAAATTTATCAATCAATGTATTTAATAAATGGTAGCCAGTATAAGCAACTACACCTACTACTAGTCCGGCACCCGAGGTTATCATTTTTTCGTACAAACCGCCTGCAATTAACCCTATACTTATATTATCGCTTACCGAAATATTATAGAAAATTTTGATAATACCCGAAATTGTTCCAATAAATCCTAACATGGGAGCTATACCAGCAATAATTCCAAGCCAGTTTAAGTTTTTTTCAAGGTTACTTGTTTCTATACTTCCCATACTTTCAATACTGCTTTCAATGTCTTTTATAGGTTTACCAATTCGCATTACACCTTTTTCAATAACACGACTTATTGGTGAATTAATTCTTTGGCAAAAAGCGCGTGCAGCTTTTAAATCGCCTTTGGCTAATAAATCTTTTAAGTTATTTAAAAAATTGGCTTCCAATTTCGATGATTTTTGAATAAATATAAAACGCTCAATAATTAAATAAATGGTTATTACTGATAACAATCCAATTGGAACCATTACTAACCCACCTTTAAAAACCAGTTCTAAAAAATTTAATCCTTCTTGTGTATTTTCCATTTTATTAAAATAATTTTATTAATGGAACGAAAGTATTGTATCAATAGTTCAAAAAACATTTCATTTATAAACACTATGTACAAATTTCAAACATTATTTCTAATAAAGTAATCAAAAATTGATAAATTCATTTTTTTTAAATTATTCGACCTTATTTAACTGCTTTAAAGCCACCCAAAACCGTAAAAAGCTAATTATTAGCTATTTTAAAATCTTTGCTTTTAAGAACTCAAAACATATATTTGCGCTCCTTTGTAAAATAAGCATTCAATTAACAATTTTATAATTAGTTAAATGGTTAATAGTTTAAACTTTAAGGACAAATACCAACAAAAATTAAAAAGAATACATACATAAAAAAATGAAAATTAAAGGAGCAGTTAAGTTTTTTGCCATTGCGTTAGTGATAGTTTCTATATTCCATCTATCGTTTTCGTTGGTAACTTACAGAGTAGAGCAAAAAGCAAAATCATTTGCAAATGGTGATTTAGAAAAAGAAAGAGCATATTTAGACTCAGTTGGGCGTGAAGTTGTTTACAATGTTGGTGTTAAAAAATACACTTATTTACAGTGTAAAGCACATGAATTAAACCTTGGATTAGATTTACAAGGTGGTATGAATGTAACTTTAGAATTAAGTCAAGACGAATTGATTAGAAGTTTATCTAACAATAATCCTGATGCAAATTTTAACAAAGCAGTAAACGAAGCAACCGAAACTCAAAAAACCAGTCAAAAAGAATTTGTGGTTTTATTTGGTGAATCGTACAAAAAAATTGATCCAAATGGAAAATTATCAGCTATTTTTTCAAATTCTTCCAATAAAGAAAAAATAAAACTAACTTCTTCTAACGCTGAAGTGTTACAGTATTTAAAAGTTGAAACCGATTTGGCAATTGAACGTTCGTTCAAAGTATTAAGAACCCGTATTGATAAATTTGGAGTAACACAACCTAATATTCAAAAGTTAGAAGGTAGTGGTAGAATAATTATTGAATTACCAGGAGTTGATAATCCTGCTCGTGTACGTAAGTTATTACAAGGAACTGCAAAACTTGAGTTTTACCAAACTTA
>JBAXCN010000063.1:0-18240 GCA_037141455.1 Bacteroidota bacterium | reverse complement strand
TTTGGGGGCTTTTTGTTTTTTGCTATTTATATTAAATTAAATTTGAAAAATATGCGTAACAGAAAAGTATATTTAATTTTAATTCCAGCGGTAATGGGTTTGGGCATATTATCGCGCAATTTCAATTATTTATTGCCCAATTTTATAAATACTTACCTTGGCGATGCCATTTGGGCAGCTATGATTTATACCATGATGGCATTTGTATTTGCCAAAAAAAGTAGCAATCAAGTTGCTATTTTTAGTTTGTTATTTTGCTATGCAATAGAAATAAGCCAACTATACCAAGCCACTTGGATTAACTCCATTAGAAATACTGTCTTGGGAGCTTTGGTGTTAGGTTCAGGCTTTCTTTGGAGCGATTTATTGGCTTACGCTTTAGGTGTAGGATTGACTTTTTTGATTGAAATAAAATTTAAACAAACATTTTTTAAGTAATAAATGTTATACCAAAATGAAATGGATAATTTTATATTTTTGTATAACTATTGGTATTAATTGTTTTGGTCAGCCACATGAACAATTAAATTTAAAGGGGTTTAGCTTAGGTGCGCATTACGGATTTATTTTTGCCCATAGTCAAGATGTACAAAATACTTCCGGTGCCAACCCTTTTAGTGCCGAGTTAATTTATACCACACAAAACTTAACCGAAAAGTCTTGGCAAAATTGTAATTGTTTCTTAAACACAGGAATTGGCGTTAACTATTTTAATTTTGATAATGCGATACTTGGTAAAGCTACTTCAATATTTTATAATTTTGAACCTCAATTTAAACTTACTCAAAAATCGAAATTACTTTTTGATGCTAATGGCGGTCTTTCGTTTTTAACCAATCCATATGATATAAACACCAACCCAAATAACTTAAGCTATAGTTTACCTATTAGCATTTACGTGGGTTTAGGTGCAGGATTTCAATATGCTTTATCCAATTATTTTCAAATAGCCTTAATTGGAAATTATCTTCATATTTCAAATGGCGGAATTAAAAACCCAAACAAAGGTGTTAATTGGCCTACTGCCAATTTTAGGTTATCTTATAATTTAAATAATAATGAATTACCGAATTTTACTAAAACAAATGCTAATTATAACAAACAAAATAGATTCGATTTAGGGACCTTTTTAAGTGCTAAAAACAATGCTATTGGCGAACAAGAACTTTTTTTTATATATGGATTAATGGCTAATTATAGTAGACAAGTATCAAGAATTCATGCATTTACCTTTGCAAATGAGCTAATAGTTGATAATGCTTTAAAAGAAAAACTTAAGCGAGATGGTTTATATAAAAGTAATTTAAGGTATAGTTTAATGTTAGGACACGAGTTTTTATTAGGTAATTATGTATTTTCTCAACAATTAGGGTATTATTTATTTAATGAGACAAATTATTTCAACAGTGTTTACCATAGGTGGGGATTATTATATAAAACCAAAAGCAACTTGAACTTTGGTATAAACTTATTAGCCCATGCCCAAGTTGCTAATTTTATTGATTTAAGATTGGTTTATTCGTTTAACAAATAGAAGTGAATGGGTTATTTATACTTTGAAATAATCTAAAAGTTTTATAGATATAGTGATGTGGTTTCAATAATTTATACGAAATTTTTTCTGTTGTTCAACCCCTCCGGGGTTGCATGTTTATAGCTTCAAATTTGCATTTTATAAACATACGACCCCATCGGGGTCGAACCATATTAATGAATTTATTTTTAACCATATTAATGAATTTTTTTTCTGTTGTTCAACCCCTCCGGGGTTGCATGTTTATAGCATCATATTGTCGTTTTATAACGCGGTAGAACGTATATTATGGGTTATTTAAATGAAATTTTATTTTAAGTTCAAAGTATCTGTTTTGTTGTTGTCTATAAGAATGATTTCATTTTGAACAGTATCGTATTTTATTTCGAATGCATTTGCATAAAAAGAGGGTCTACTATTTACATCTGTGTTTTCTGGAGTTATAAATTTTTGGTTACCATCAATTTTCGAACCACCAATATATTTTTTTGAAAAAAACTCTCTTTCCAAAAATGGAAACCAATAATAGTTTGTAGACAAACTAACTTTAATTCCTCCCCAAGATGTTGTGGCATTTCCAAGTCCATATTCTTTATATACTATTGAATTATTAATTCTCAACTCTTTTGCAGGTTCGAAATCACCTGCAAAAAATGCAATTCCTAAAATTCCTACTGTACTTAAGAAATAACCAATTGTAAAAGCCATAAACATTATTAAAATTGAAAAAACTTTTATAATTTCCTTTTTATGAAAAAAACCTAGCCACAGAAGTATACAAATGGTAAAATGAAAGATGGCAAGAATAAAAAAATCTACTTCAATAACCGTTGTTGAAATATTGGTAAGTAGACAAAATACAACAATTGAATTTATAAATATGGAGTAGATAATTAAATTTTTATAAATACGAATTTTACTTTTTGTAAAATAAACAATTAAAAAACTGATTATTGGATTTACCCAAAGAGCAATAAGTGTTGTTAGAATTAGCGTCATTTTTTTAATTTTTATTTGTTTTAGTATCCTTCCAAAGCAAGTAACAACCAAACAATATTATTAACTCGCCTAACGTAAAAAGCCACCAGTTATAGCTTATTGGTTCGTAGTGTTTAAAAACTACTAGCATTTTTTCGGGCGATAAATTGTTTTTACCCATTGCCAATAATTGAATATAATCTTGCGTAAAACTTCCAATAAAAACCAAACTACCCAAAATCAATAAAGCATAATGTTTGGGTTTAAATATTACGTTATAACCCATGCCTTCAAGAGTAATTACTAAAAACATTAAACCTATCATAGTTACAGAAGCGATGCATGGAGCCAACACAGGGCCAACCCACGGAACTGGCAGTAAAAACAAAATATCCCAAGTTAATAAGGAGGCAGGCCAGTTTAAAAATAGTTTTAAAAATACATAATAAAATATATCCCACACCCCAAAGCAAAATAGGAAAAATACAAACCTTTGGGCTTTGGTTTTACCTGCCAAATACCCAATGGCTGCAAGCATGATAATGGTGGCTAACTCGCGCCACAGCTCCACTTCAATTACTGATTTTTTAATGTTTACTAGCGGAAATTTAAACCCTGCGGGGTAATATATTTCTCTTAAATATATTACCACTGCCGTTTCCAATAAACCCATTGCTATACTAAAAATAGTAAACCAAATAATTACTTTTTTCATGTTATATATTAAAAATTAAGGTTTCGATGAGTGGAATAAATTTTAAATAAACTTTGTGGATATGAATCTAGCAATTGTGGGTGTTTAGCAATTTCATCATAACCATTACACCTTGCAAGGTTGTAAGATTGCCAAGTGTATTTATCTTCTTTGTTAGCTAAGTAAATTAGTTTTTGTTTAGGATAATAATAGTTCATGTAATCTTTACCATATTTAGATATTTCGTAATTTATAAGGGCAGGATAAGCTTGATATGAAAGACTCCATAAATAGGCTACATCGGGTTCTTTGCCTTTGCTTTGCGCTTGGTAAATGTTAAATTCAGTTATCATTTTATCCCAACCAATTGGCACTGCCATTACCAAAATAACATACCAAGCCAGCGAGTTGGCTTTAACCAAATAAAAATTGCTTCGTTTGGTTAATAGTTTTATTAAAGTAAACAATAAACCAGCTGCTGTAGCAATTAAAAATACATAAACCCCAATGCGTTTGTAGGTTAACGAAAACTCGTTTATGTATAAATTATTTTTGTATGCCGCACTCAATAACATTAATAAATTTTGTGCTATCCATACATAAGCCAATACTTTTAAGGTTTTTTGTTGTGCAAAATTTTGTGTTCCTCTAAAATACCAAAGTATAATGCCTATGGCAATAATTATAGAAAGTATTAAACTAAAAATACCTTGGTGTACATATTCTGAATAGGAAATATTAGCAGGCAAAAGCTCGCCACCAAACATAAACTGAAGGTCTAGCACATTTACCAATAGCAACAATCCATTTAATAAACTGAGCATTAATACACCCGTTTTAAACTCTGTTTCTTCGGTTACACTGTTGCCTATAAAACTATAGTTTTGATATTGATTTTGGGTAACAGTTAAAGGTAAAAACTTTTCGTAAATAGCCAATACTGCCAATATTCTTGGTCGGTAAAAGGCATAAATTAATATAAAACCAATAGAGTAAAAGAATAGAACTCGCGCATTGATAAACGCTAAACTGAATTGCGATAAAAAAATGCTAAAGGTAATGTAAGAGGCTTGGTATAAAATTACAAATAACGTAAATACTAAAATACTGCTTAGGTATATTACTATTCGTTTTCGCAACGTGCCATTTTCGTGGTTTTCAGAAAAGTATTTTACTTTAAATCGTTTTACTATTTGGGCAATAGAAGTCATATACGAAAACAAAATATGCACCAAACTGGAAATAATGGTTTGTTGTTTTAAGTTAATTGAAATAGACAAAAACGATAACGAGAAAATATTAGCCCAAACAGTAATTGCATGTCCGTTTACAAATGAAAACACTGAACTGATTAAAGCACCAGCAGCAAATAATAAGGACAACTTGTTTTTTAAATAGTTTCTGTTCGATAAAAATAGGGTAGGGATGAGCACTAAATTTAGCAGTAAAATGTTTACACCAATTCCTTGGTTGTATAACAAATAAGTGTAAATAATTGAGGAGATAAAAATAAAGATTCCGTTTTTCATGATTGTTTTTTTTTATTGTGTTAGTTAAAAATGTTTGTAATTATTTTAGGAATAAATCCATCTTTTGATTGTGTGAATGCTTTTATTAAACCAAACTCATTAAAGCCTAATTGATGAAGGATAAATTGAAATAATGCAGCATAAACTATGGCAATTCCAAATGCTATCAATGTATTTTGGGCTAAACTTTCAATACCTTTTAGTTTTATTAAATACATTCTTACTAATAAAATTATATTTAAAATAGGCACAAATAATAAAAAGCCTAAAATAGGAGTAGCAGTAAGCAGCAGCCCCATACTTCCCAGTTGAATGGTAGCTAATGTACTTATGGTTATAATTAAAACCAACATGGCATTACTTGCATGTAATAGCCATAATTGTTTTTTACCAAAATAATTACCAAGGTAAAGTATGGCCACACTTATAAAATAAAATAAAGCCATTTCAGAAATATATTTTGGTGCAAACAAACAAAACATGTCATCCCCCCACGAGTCAGGATGGTGGTATCTTTGTTCTCCAAAGTTTACCAAAAACCCAATTATTGGAATTATCCATGAAGTAATAATGGTTAATACGTCCCATTCGTCATGTTCAAACATGCTTTTTTGGTTACTATTTAAAACTATTTTGTTTATATTTTTAATGGCTTTGTATAATATCCATATAAAAAGTATTGGTTGAATGAGTAATAATAAAATTGTTATTTCCATGTTATTTGTTTTTTAAAAGTACTTTTAATTTCAAAGTGAATAGGTAAAAAAATATAGTTTATCCTTTAATTAGTTTTTCTAAAGCATTTAAATGGGTTTTAAAAGCCAACTTACCTTCGGCTGTTGCCTCAAAAGTGGTATTGGGTTTTTTGCCAACAAATTGTTTGTTTACGCTTATGTATCCTTGTTTTTCAAGCCCTGTAATATGGCTTGCTAAGTTTCCATCGGTTAAGTTCAATAGTTCTTTCATAGTATTAAAATCTATTCTATCGTTTACCATTAAAACACTCATAATTCCCAAACGTATTCGGTTTTCAAATGCTTTATTTATATTTTCAATATCAATTTTCATAAAATTAAGGTTATAAAAATTGAGTTATTAAAGTTTACGTTCGTATTTAAAATACATACCAATGCCATAAATAATGTGCATTAAACCAAAGCCAATTGACCAAAACAATAGTCCATTTGCTAAAAAAAACATGGCAAACAATCCTATAATAATTTCAATTATTCCAAGTTGAAAAATATCGGTATAAGTATATTTACTTACATTAACTAAAGCCAATCCATAAAAAATTAAAGTTGCTGGAGCCACAAAAATAAATTGGTGATGGTAAATAAGTAATAAGCAAAATATGCCACCACTCGCCAAAGGAACCATCATATTAATAAAAACTAGTTTGGTTAAATTATTCCAAATATTTTCGCCTAACTTATTGGCTTTTTTATAGCTTAACCAAAAGCTAGTTGATAATGAAAATATTAAAACAAGCAAAGCATCTACAAAACAAAATTGAGTAAAAGTTAATCCAAGTAATCTTTTTGTTGAAGAAAAGTTACCAGTTTCATACATTAAGTTTTTATCTAATTCATTAAAATAATAAACCATACCCGCACCAACCAATGCATACAAACCAGCAAATACTCCCGAAAGTCCGCTTAATGAAACAAACTTAGAGCTACGCTCCATTAATTGCCTTATATGTGCTAAGTCGTTTAAATTGTTATTTGAATTATCCATAGTTGAAAGTACTTTGTAATGCAAAGTTAAAAATTAAAATTACAATGTCAAGTCTTTTTTTAATAAAAATAAAAATTAATAAGTATTTATAGTAATGGTAGATGGTTTAGCAAATACCCTCACACTTCCAGTTCCGCTAATAACAGCAGGGCAACTATTGGCTGCACTAATTGAAGTAATGGTAAAAGTTCTAATCCCTACAGTTGAATACACAGGACTAGTTATTAAATAAGGATTAGTTGAAATATTATTTACAGTTACAGGAGTAGTTCCATCGGTGTATGATAAGTTCCAAGGACCAGAGCCAGTAAAGGCAACATTAATTCTGTTAACACTCGCATTATTGGTACAAATAGAATCTGTTCCACTAATGGTTGCAGTTAAGTTTTGCAATATTAAAATTCGTATTTTGGCAGTGTCGCCTTTACAACCTGATGAACCTACTTCTACTACTCTTAAAGTATCAGTTCCTGTTACAGTTCCATAATTTATTATAATACTATCACTACGGCCACTAATGGTAGTAATGGTTCCTAAACCATTTTTAAGCGACCAATAATAAGTAGAACCAACATTTGGATTTATATCGTAAATTTTTGTAGAACCAGCACAAACTGATTGAGTTTGAGCATTAATATTAACTATTCCAATTGTTAATATTAAGCATAAAAAAAGTGTAAGTCTTACTAATTTTTTCTTAGTTGTCTTTTCCATTTTATTGATATTTAAAAAATATTTTATAGTGTAAAAATATATTTTGAAATCGATAAAACAATATATTTTTTTTGATAAATAAAAAAAACCAAACTATTCGGAGCTTGGTTTTTAAGATTTTATATAAAACAGCTATAATTTTTTAGTAATGACTTATGGTTACTGCTCCTGGTTTAGGAAATACCCTTACACTTCCACTTCCGCTTATTGCAGCTGGGCAACTTCCTACACCTGAAACCGATGTTAATGTAAAGGTTCTAACACCTTGTGTAGAGTATGTTGGTGAATTAAAAATATATGGACTAGCTGTAATACCTGTTACACTTATTGGTGTTGTTCCATCGGTATAAGTAATATTCCAACTAGTACTTCCTGTTAATACTACTCTTAATCGGCCAACACTGGCATTATTTACACAAATAGAATCGGTTCCGCTAATTGTAGCAGTTACATTTGGTAAAATAATTACTGCTAATTTCATAGTATCGCCTAAACAGCCCGAAGGTCCAGTTTCTATTAATCGCAAAGTATCAATACCAGGTACTGTTCCATAGGTAATTAAAATACTATCTGTTCTACCAGCTATTGGCACAATGGTTCCTAAGCTATTTTTTAACGACCAAGTATAAGTTGAACCTGCATTTGGTGGTACATCGTAAATATTGGTTGAAGATCCAGCACAAGCAGTATCAGCTTGGGCATAGGTTTTGGTTATGCCAAAGGCTAAAATAATTGTTAAAATGGTAATTAATTTTATGCTTATAGCTTGATTTAGAATTTTCATTTTTTTAAAGCGTTTTAAACTATTTTAATATGCTTGAATTATAGGAGTTGTAAATGCTGGTCTAATATAAACAAGATAATTGGTAGGAATAGCAGTAACAGTTGCTGCCGAGCTTCCACTTGCATAACTTCCAGGAGCTGGATTATTACTTGCAGCTGCAACGTTTGAAGCAAAATTAGTAATAACTAAAAAATAAGTTCCTGTAGGTAATGAACCTGTTGGAATTGCAGGCACAGTAATAACACCGCTGCTTGTAGCCGAAGGAAGTGTAAATGGTCCTCCAATTGCAGACAAGCCAGTTGTTGAACCAATTCTTAAATCAACTGTTATGTAAAATTCGCCTAAATTGCTTGCACCACCAATAGTTGAATAATTAGAAACAGTTAAAGTTTTAGAACTTAATGTTCCTCCAATACACAAAGTATCATTTCCTCCAATACTTACAACTGGTTTTGGATAAACATCAACTGGTTTATTAACCAAACTACTTGTACAAAAATTTAAAGTTTCAAAAGCTTTAATGGTATCTCTAATCATAGCAGAAGTAGTATTTCCCCATGTTACAGTAGTTAATCCTTTTCTCCCACCACCATCAACTTTTGAAGTGGTACTGCCTGAACCCAATGTTAAACTCCATGTTACTTGCGAACTAGAATTTATAGTGGTATCAATTCTAAAACCACCAATGTTTCCGTTCCAAGCTTTTTGATTTTGTGATAAAACTACATTTGAAAAAAAAGCAAAAACAATAAATAATATTATTGTTTTAATTGTGTTTTGTAAAAGTATTTTCATGTGTTTTTGTTTTTTTTAATTTGGGTTAATGCTTTGTGCAGTGGGGTAGGGCTTAGTAATAACTGAAAAATTACTTCCAGTTTCGTTGTATGCTCTTCCTCTTGCAGTTCCTAAAGCTCCATTGGTGGTGTAACGGAAAGCATATATTTTGTAGTAATAAGTTGTACCACAATTAAAGGTATAATTATCTGAATATACAAGTGTTGATGATAAATTAACATGACCTGAAACTGAAGCTGTGCCAACAGTATCCAATGTTGAATAAGTTTTACCATCTGTTGGTGGAACAAATGAATTTGTGGTATTTCGTAAAATAATATAACCCACTGTTCCATCTGTTGAGTCAGGGTCCGT
This sequence comes from Bacteroidota bacterium, assembly GCA_037141455.1. GTDB lineage: Bacteria > Bacteroidota > Bacteroidia > UKL13-3 > UKL13-3 > JAAFJM01. Next base: position 9,118 of record JBAXCN010000063.1, on the reverse strand, counting down.
CCATCCTGCAGTTGTCCATGTTAAACGAACTTTTCCAAAAGCAAATGAATCAATGGGAGTATTTAGTGTAATTCCTGTAAAAGGAGGTTGACGAAGGCTGCGCCAGTATGCCAAATTTGAAGTAGTATCACTTGCTCTTTTATTGGGTAAACCTTGAGTAATATAGCTAGCACCCTCACTAGTTTTCAAAGTATCACTTGTCCCTCCAATATAATCATTAATACTGCCACCTGGACAGATAGAAACATTAATACCTGAAACTATTGCACTTGAATGATTCAATTTATTTGAAGAAGAAATAGCACTATAACTATTTCCACTATTTGTAATAGTTGATTTGTGTCCCAATGCATGAATATGGGTTCCAGATGCGTTTCTAATTTGTAATAAATCGGCATTACCTCCAATCGACAGTGAGGTTCCACCCCAATTTGGTGCATTTGCAAAATCACCACCAATAAAATAACCCGTTAATTGGGCATGCACCTCTATATACCCATCAGTTTTTAATGTATCAACAACCCTATTTGTTGCAACTGTAGATGACCTTATTCTATGCCAAATAATAATAATTGTTCCTGCCCTCAAATTATTCCAAAGCGAAACATTAGAAAAAATAATTTCCGTCTGCCAATTATCTTGACTTGTATTGTTGTCCCTTAATGTATAATTTCTTAAATCTGTATTGTCATTAATAACTAATAGTTCAGTCCATTCATCTCTTGTATCAGCTTCATTATAATATTCACTTACCACCACATTTTGGCAAAAACCTTTAAAACCAAACCAAACCAAAAATAACAATAAGCTAATTTTAAGGCCATTTATTTTTGTACTATATGTGTTTGGTTTGTTTGTTACTGACACGCTGCGAATATGGTAAAGTAAAGACAAAAATTGCTTTATTTGGTATTTTCAAATTGTTAAATAAAAATTGAATTAATTTAAGGGAATTATAAAATAAAAAAGCCCATTTGAAATTTTTTTAATGGGCTTTTAATTAGAAATAAATTATTACTTCAAACTTTTTAAAATATCAATTGCTACTTGGTTTTTAGGATCGTACTCTAAAGATTTTTTTAACATTTCTTTACATTCATTTTTTAAATCTTTTTGGTAATAATATTTACCTAAATAATCATACGAAAGTGCAATAGTTTTAGAAAGACTGGCTTTGAACTTATTAAACTTTGCTGTATCTGCCAATGTTATTTCGATGTATTTTTCAAACAATTCTTTGGCAGTAGTTTTTTGCCAAGTTGAATCTAATAATGCATTTACACTTGCTCTTTGATACCAAGCATCGCCATAAGTTGCCATTGTAGAATTTACTCTTCCAAAAGCTTCGTCAGCTTTTTCATACATTTTAGCATTTTTATAATATTTACCAATGGTATAATTGTCAGTAACAGTTACTTTTTTAGCGGTGTTAATATACTCTTCGTAAATTAAAGCTGCTTCAACGTATTTGCTTTGTTTGTCATAAATTTTGGCAATTTCAATTTTCACTTCTCCTTTATTTGGATCTAAAGTCAATGATTTATTTAAGTTAATTAAAGCCAAACTATCTTTACCAGTTTTTGATTGTAACTTACCCAAATACTCATAATCAGCAGCAGTAATTTTTGCAGGTGCTAATTTGCTCATTAAAGTTTCAATGGCACTTAATCCTTTTATAAAAGTAGGTATGTCGTTTTTTAAATTACCTGCTTCGTAACAAGCGTAAGCGTATAAACGATTGATATAAATATTATTAGTTTTATCACTATTTCTAGCTTCTTCTACGTTTATTAAAGCTTCTCCATATTCTTTTGCTTTAAACAAAATTAATGCAAAACGCAATTGATTAGCAGAGGTAACTTCAGAGTTTTTTAAGTAATTTTTATAAGCTTCTTTAGCCAAACCAAATTTACGTTGCACTGAATAAAACTCAGCTTGATTTTTAAAAGCAGTTGCATAGTTAGGATCTTTTGCAAATGCAGTATCTAAAGCTTCTTTAGCAACTTGTAAATTTTTTACTCTAATCCATATCAAAGCAATTTTAGCAAATGCTTTTGGTCTGTTAGGGTCTAAAACGGTAGCTCTGTTGTAAAAAGTAGCAGCTTTACTTCCATCAGCCATTTCTAAAAATACATCACCAGCAGTTGTTAATACATCGTAATCTTCTTTGCTTATTTTATATGCTTCTTCCATTAATGCCGATGCTTGGGCTAACATTTTAGTTTCACCTGCAATCATTGCACTAGCAATAGCTACTAATCCTTTTGCGTTATTAAATTCGCCATACTTGTTTTTACACAATGCCAATCCTTTATCAAATTGAGCTTGCGCTTCTGTAGTTTGGTTTTCTTCTAACAATAATTCACCTAAACCAGCAAATAACTGAGCAGTTTTTGGAGCTACAGCAATGCCTTTATTGTAAATATAAAAAGCTGAATCGGGTTTGTATAAATTTACATATGTTTGACCTAAAAAATAATAAGCTTCGCCATTTAAGTTATCCTTACCAATTACTTCGGTAAAAATATTTCTTGCTTGTTCATACTTTTCTTGGTCAAGTGCTTTTAAGCCATCTTTTACTGTTTGTGCATTTAGTGCAATACTAGCTATTACTAGGTTTGCAAATAAAATTAATCTTTTCATTTGTTTTTTTTGTTTGTAAATTAAATAGTTTTAAATCAAATTATATGCCACTAAGTATGAGAAATGTTTATTTATTAAAACAAGTAACATAAATTTAACATTGAGTTGCTTTTATATATTTTTTAAACCTAACCATTCTTTAGCTGTTTTATATAAAACTTGTTCTTTCTGTTCGGTAGTAAGTTCTTTCATTTCTTCAATAAATTTTCCATGTTCTAAATCGCCAAGCGGAAATGGAAAGTCACTGCCCAATGCAATTTTATTGGCACCAAACATTTTTACTAAAAATTTAAATGTTTCATCATCGTGTACCAAACTATCAATATAAAATTTATCTAAATAATTTCTTGGGTCAGCTATTTTGTTTACGTTACACAAATCAGGACGAGCATGGTAAGCATGGCTAATGCGGCCAATGGTTTGCGGAAAACAACCTCCACCATGGGCAAATAAAATACGCACTTTTGGAAATTTGTCGAAAATGCCACCAAAAATTAAGCTACAAATGGCCAAACTTGTTTCGGCTGGCATGCCAATTAACCAAGGTAAAAAATACTTTGGCATTCTATCTTGACCCATCATATCCCACGGATGCACAAAAATAGGCATATCAGCTTTTTCGGCTGCAGCAAAAAACGGATGGTAATATTCATCGTCCAAATTTCGGTGTTCTATATGTGTTCCAATTTCAACACCAGCCAAACCTAACTCGTATTTGCAACGCAACATTTCCTCAATGGCCAAATCAACATTTTGCATCGGTAACGTGGCTAATCCTAACAACCTTGTAGGGTTTTCTTCTTGAATTTTAGCCAAATAATTATTGTAATACTTCGCCCAATCGTGAGTATGTTCGGGCTTTGCCCAATAATAAAACAAAACTGGAATAGGAGATAGGGCCATCATATCAACGCCATGTTCGTCCATGTGGGCAATAATGCGTTTTGGATCCCAACATAAATCGTCAATGGTTCTAAAAAAAGTGCCATCCGCTTTCATCATATTAGCTCTACCTGGTTGAAAATGATCGAGGTAAATAAACTCATCGCCATAACCATATTTTTCTTTAAGGTTTGGCATAAATTCAGGTAAAATATGTGCGTGAACGTCTATTTTCATTGGCTTATTTTTGAAATTTACAATTTGAACCTGTCTGACGCCTTTCCAGCGCTATGGCCTACTAATCGTCTGACAGGATGTTTAACCTGTCTGACGCCTTTCCAGCGCAATGGCTTATTAATCGTCTGACAGGATGTTCAACCTGTCTGACGCCTTTCCAGCGCAATGGCTTATTAATCGTCTGACAGGGTTGTTCTACTGTAAATTCCCGCAATAATAAGTTTATAAAAGTAAATTTTTGAATGATTTTTGGCTTTTTTAGAGCAACTGGCTTTTGGCATCTAGCAGCTGGCTGTTTGAATTTTATAAATCATACATCTAGTTCAAGCGACCCCTTGTAGTTAAAAGCATAAGCTTACACTAGCTAAATCTTAACTATCAAAACAAAGATTATAGGCCGTTTCTAAACATTTTAATTCTTTCTCAAGTTCAATAATATTACATTTTAAACCAGCTTCACCAAATTTAGTGATATCAAAGCCTTGAATAGTAATTAATGTTTCATTTTCGAGTTGAATTAATTCCCATTTTGCTTGTATATTAACTTCAAGTTGTCTATCAAAAGCGTTAACAATACCACTAAAGTTGGTTGAAAATGAAAAGGTAAATACAAGTACTTTATTATTAGACTCAATCGGTTCTTGCAAAATTTTACTGCAACCATCTAAGTTCATATTTGTATTTTTCAGTTTACATTAATTACAAATTTTTTTTCAAAAAATATTGATAATAAAAACAATTATTCAACCTTACAAAGCCATCGCTTCTTTATTTCTATTTATCAAGCAAATTCCATCCATTTCTTTGGGTTGTTCTAAACCAATTAATGCTAAAATGGTGGGTGCTAAATCGGCTAATTTTCCATTGTTTAAATGATGTGTGTGTTCTGTTTCTACCAAAATGCAAGGCACTTCGTTGGTGGTGTGAGCAGTATTGGCCGAGCCATCTTCGTTCAGCATAAATTCACCATTTCCATGGTCGGCAGTAATTAAAAACGAGTAGCCATTTTTTAAACCTTCAGGAACGATGCGTCCCAAACATTCATCTACTTTTTCAACTGCTTTTATTTCGGCACTAATTACACCTGTATGTCCCACCATATCGGGGTTTGCAAAATTTACCACCATAAAATCTGCTTCATTTTTAGCTATTTCATCCAAGGTAAATTGGCAAACTCCATCGGCATTCATTTCAGGTTTAAAATCGTAGGTAGGAACATCCTTTGGCGATGGCGCCATATGGCGTGTTTCTCCAATAAATTCTTTTTCTTGTCCGCCACTAAAAAAGAAAGTTACATGCGGATATTTTTCAGTTTCGGCTATGCGTACTTGTTTTTTATTGTTAGTTTCCAACACTTCGCCCAAAGTATTATTCAACTCAATATCGGCAAACATGACTTCTACGTTTTTAAAGTTTTTATCGTAAGCAGTCAACGTGATGTATTTTAAAGGCAATTTTTTCATTTGCTGTTCTCCAAAATCTTCTTGTGTTAAAGCTTGTGTAATTTCTCGGCCCCTATCGGTTCTAAAGTTAAAACAAATCACCACATCATCAGGGCTCATGGTAGCTAAAGCATTCTTATTTTCATCTACACAAACCAATGGTTTTAAAAATTCATCTGTTTCGCCAGCATCATATTTTTGTTGAATAGTAGCTAAAACATCGTTGGTTTTTTCGCCAATTCCATTTACCATTAAATCGTAAGCTAGTTTTACTCTGTCCCAACGTTTATCGCGGTCCATGGCATAATATCGACCAATAACACTTGCTAATTTACCATCAGTTTTCTGTAAATGTTCAAGCGTGTCTTTCAAATATTTTACCCCATTATTAGGGTCCGTATCACGGCCATCGGTAAAGGCATGAAGGTAAAAATTATTGAAGTTTGTTTCTTTAAAAATAGAGCATAATCCTTTTAAATGATTCAAACTACTATGCACCCCACCATCGCTCAGTAAGCCCATTAAATGAATTTTTTTGTGGTTGGTTTTTGCGTATTCAATGACATTTTTTAAAACAGCAATTTCAGCCACTTTATTTTCACGAAACATTTTATCAATCAATACCAATTGCTGATAAACCACTCTGCCCGCACCAATATTCATGTGACCTACTTCGCTGTTACCCATTTGCCCATCAGGCAATCCAACCGACTCGCCACTGGTTTTTAACAAACAGTGTGGATTATTTTTTATTAAGTTATCAAAATGAGGAGTATTGGCTAATTCAATGGCATTGCCTGGATATTTGGTTCCTTGTCCCCAGCCGTCTAAAATTAAAAGTATAACGCGCTTATTCATGCTGCAATTAATTACAATTTTAGCTATTGAACAAAGATATTTGTTACATATTTATTTGATTGTTGAGTTTTTAAATTGCTGTATTGTTTAATTGTTGAATTGTTAGGTTGTTGAATTGTTAGATTGATGAATTGTTAGATTGTTGAATTGTTAGATTGTTGAATTGTTAGATTGTTGAATTAAAATTAAATCAATCACATAGGAACTTAGAATACAGAGCTAAAACTACTATATAGATTTAAATATAAATATTCAAAAAAAATGAGGAAAAAGCCAAAGCCATTTCCTCATTTTTATTACATTATGTTTTGCTTATTGCCAATTAGTTCACTATCCATTTGCTGGTATAAGTTTGATTATTTTGTTCAAATTTTATAATATAAATACCTTTTGATAAATCTGAAGCACTTAATTCTATTGTATTTTCTCCAATTTGATAATTGGTTTTACTTACGTTTTTAATGAATTTACCACTGATATCAAATAAATTTATAGTTAGTTCTTCATTGCAAATTGAGTTAAAACTAATTACAGAATTTGTATTTGTTGGGTTTGGATAGATATTTAAATTCAAAGTATTTTTCAATTCATTGGTTGAAGTACTTAATTCTCCAATTTTAATGTCGTCAATATATGTGTTATTTCCCCTTAACGATTGCATTTCGAAACGAACCCTGAAGTTGGTATATGTTTTAAAAGGAGTTAAATCTAATTTTAATGTTTTCCATTGAGTTGAAGTAGGAACAAATGCCGAAGTATTATTTGGAACAGCAGTTTCCATTTCATTTGCAGAAAAAGTTCTTGCTAAAATTTCAGTTCTTCCATAATTATCAGAAATGAACATATTTAATTTATCGTTTGAACCAGTCAATCTTTTAGCATAAGCAATTTTAAATGATAATTCAGGAGATGTCAAACTAGTAATATCTATATTGCTTGTATGAAAAGCATCGCGTGTGTTTAGTGTACTGGTTGATCCGTTGGCAAAACTATTAATGAACATACAAGTTCCATCATTGCTTCCTAATTGATAATTAACTTTCCAGCCATTTACTATATTCATAAAATTTTCTATTTCCCAAAATGGGTTTTGGCTGTTAAAATCAATTAAAAAAGGAGCTTTTGTGCTTGCCGCAGTTAAAGTTTTATAACTTCCATCGGCATTTAAACCTGCAGCACTTAAATTAGATGTCGAATAAATGTTAGAACGATAGGCTTGCATTTGACTTTTCATTCTAACCGATTGCCCAGCAGTAAAAACGTCCATGCAAGTACCATCAGCATAATCCATATAATTTTTTATGTTATCTGGTAAATCGGGAACATCATTGGTGCATGAATTTTGAGAAGATGGACAACCATTTGTTGAAGCGGCAACAGGTGGGGTATCACAAATTTGATCTCCTTGACTGGCACAATTACTGGATAATCCTCCGGCACAACCTCCCTGAAAAGGATGATACAAGCCACACCAATGACCCGATTCATGCGTTACTGTTCTTCCTAGTTGGCTAGCTAAACCTGTTCCAATAACCCCAACTTGATCAGCCCTTACAATAATTCCATCAGTACTTGGTTTTGAACTTCTTGAAAAAGGAAATTGAGCATAGCCTAAAATAATTGAACCAGAAGGAGCTGATGAACTATTGAGCACATTAGCAACCCAAATATTGAAATATTTATTGCTATCCCAATAGCTTAAAGCTTTGGTAGCATCAGTACCATCATCTGTTTGTGTTGCATTTGCAATTCTATTTACTCCATCTGTAGGGTTTCCAAATGGGTCAATTTGGGCTAATCTAAATTCAATTTCTGCATCTACCGCTCTGTTATCGGTACTGGTTCCCCCTTTAGTACCAGCCATTTTTCTAAAATCTTCGTTTAAAACCCTTAAGCAATCATTTACTTGGGCTTGCGTTATATTTTCAAAACCATTTTTATGAATTATATGAAAAACAACTGGAATATAAATTACAGTTCCTTTTTTAGCTAAACTTAATTTGCTGACAAATTCTCTTGCAATTTGGTTTGCTTTATCTTCTTCAACTTTAATTAATGGATTTTCTTGAATGGCTTTTAAATGTAATTCGTCAGTTACACAATGCACTACTTTTTGAGCAAAACTGTTTAACGAAATTAAAACCAAACAAATACTTAATATTTTTCTCATTTACTTCTATTTTTAAAAGTGTAAAATAAGTTTTTTTAAATGAATAAATAAAATTAAGTATGTTTTAAGTGAGTAAAATTATAGATAATGATATTTAATTGTAAATTTTGTTTAATAAATAATAATCAACCAAAACCAATGCTGCCATTGCCTCCACTATAGGAACAGCCCTTGGAACCACACATGGATCGTGTCGGCCATCGGCTGTAATTTCTATATTTTCAAATGTTGTATTTACAGTATTTTGCTTTTGTTTAATGGTTGAAACTGGTTTAAAAGCCGATTTAAAAACTATATCCATTCCATTGCTTATACCTCCTTGTATTCCACCACTGTTATTGGTTTTAGTAGTAATTGTTTCATTTTGTAAAGCAATAAATTCATCATTGTGTTCACTTCCTTTTAGTAAAACACTTTCAAAACCACTTCCTATTTCAAAACCTTTGCACGCATTTATGCTTAACATTGCTTTGCCTAATTCGGCATGTAGTTTATTAAATACAGGTTCACCTAAACCAACAGGAATGCCTTTGCATACGCAAGTAATTATTCCACCTACTGAATCACCAATGGCTTTTACTTCTTCAATTAAAGCAATCATTTTAGTAGCAATTTCTTGGTTTGGGCAACGTACTATATTACATTCTATTTTAGTGAAATCTATTTCATTTGCTGGTGTTTCTAACTTTATGGAGTGAATTTGGCTAACAAATGCATGTATTGAAATACCAATTTTATTTAAAATCATTTTAGCAACTGAGCCAGCCATAACCCTAGCCACAGTTTCTCGGGCCGATTGGCGTCCGCCACCTCTATAATCTCTTATTCCATATTTTTGTTGATAGGTATAATCAGCATGCGATGGTCTGAAAGCATCCTTTAAATG
>JBAXCN010000062.1:0-18532 GCA_037141455.1 Bacteroidota bacterium | reverse complement strand
CTATGGGCAATAGCGGGATTAGCTTCAAATAAAAAATACACTTGAACAAACAATGCTAATTGCTATATTTGAACCCATTTTAAAAAAAATGCAATAACAAAAAACTGAAAATCAGTATAATGAAACAAACAACAATAAAGCAAGCAGTAAGTTTAAGTGGTGTAGGATTGCACACAGGCCAAGAAGTTACAATGACTTTTAATCCGGCTCCCGAAAATCATGGTATAAAATTTCAACGCATTGATTTGCCCAACAAACCCATAATTGATGCAGATGTAGACAATGTTACCGACTTAAGCAGAGGAACTACTTTAGAGCAAAATGGTGGAAAGGTTAATACTGTAGAGCATGTTATGGCATCGCTTGCAGGGTTGGAGATTGACAATTGTTTAATTCACATAAATGCAGATGAAACGCCCATTATGGATGGCAGTTCGCAGTATTTTATAAAGGCTTTAAAAGAAACAGGCATAGTTGAACAAGAAGCTGAAAGGGAATATTTTACATTGCCATCGAACATATATTATACCGAAGAAGACAGGCAAGTAGAAATGATTGCTATGCCTTTGGACGACTATAGATTAACTGTAATGGTTGATTATAACTCGCCAGTTTTGGGAAGCCAACATGCATCAATCACTAGTTTAAAGGAGTTTGAAACAGAAATTGCATCGTGCCGTACGTTTTGCTTTTTACATGAGTTAGAAATGCTTTATAACAATAACTTAATTAGAGGTGGCGATTTAAATAATGCCATTGTAATTGTAGATAGAATTGTAAAAGACGATGAATTAGAACATTTGGCTAAAATGTTTAACAAACCAAAAGTGGAAGTAAAAAAAGAAGGAATAATGAATAATGTAGATTTACGTTTTCATAACGAACCTGCAAGACATAAGTTACTAGATTTAGTTGGCGATTTAGCACTAATTGGTGTACCTATAAAAGCTCAAATTATGGCTGCTCGTCCGGGCCATGCGGCTAATATAGCATTTGGAAAAAAAATAAAGGCTTTAATTAAAAAAACACGTAGCCAAGTAAATATTCCTAAGTACGACCCCAATAAACCTCCTTTATACAACACACAAGAAATTACAAAAATGTTGCCTCATAGAAGTCCGTTTTTGCTAGTTGATAAAATATTGGAAATGGGGAAAACTCATTTAACAGCATTAAAAAATGTAACTTTTAACGAACCTTTTTTTCCCGGACATTTTCCAGGTAACCCAGTTATGCCAGGTGTTTTAATTATAGAAGCAATGGCTCAAGCAGGTGGTGTTTTGGTGCTTTCGCAAGTGGAAGATCCGGAAAATTACAACACCTATTTTATGAAAATAGACAATGCTAAGTTTAAAGATAAAGTAGTGCCAGGCGATACATTATTGTTTAGATTAGAGCTACTTGCTCCAGTAAGAAGAGGTGTGTGTGTAATGAAAGGTACTGCTTTTGTGGGCGATAAATTGGTATGCGAAGCTGAATTAATGGCACAAATTGCAAAAAAATAAATTTTAAAACTTAAACTTTAAAAAGGTTTTTTATAACCTTACTAAAAAAATATGATTTCGAACTTAGCTCAAATAGATACCCGCGCAAAAATAGGCAGCAATGTAACCATTGGCGCTTTTACTACTATATATGACAATGTAGAAATTGGTGAAGGAACAGAAATTGGACCTAATGTAACTATTTATCCGGGAGCAAGAATTGGAAAAAACTGTTATATTTTCCCAGGAGCAGTAATTAGTGCAGTACCGCAAGATTTAAAGTTTGTAGGAGAAGAAACTTTTGCAATAGTTGGCGACAATACAACAATAAGAGAGTGCGTTACTATAAACAGAGGAACAAAAGATAAATATAAAACTGAAGTTGGTAACAACTGTTTGTTAATGGCATATGTTCACTTGGCACACGACTGTATAGTAGGTAATAATGTAATTATTGCAAATGGTGTGCAGGTAGCAGGGCATGTAACTATTGCTGATTTTGCTCGAATTGGTGGGCTTTCAGCCATTCATCAGTTTGTAAAAGTTGGCCGAAATGTAATGATTGAAGGTGGAAGCATGGTTACAAAAGACATTCCACCTTATGTAATTGCAGGCAGGTATCCCGTTAGTTACGAAGGTGTAAATTCAATTGGTTTAAAACGCAACGGTTTTACTCAAGAAGAGGTGAATACCATACAAGATACATACAGAGTTATATTTATACATAACAATAATGTAAGTAAAGGCATAGCTCAAGTGGAGGATGCTATAAAACCATCGCCCTTGCGCGATGAGATTTTAGATTTTATTCAAACCTCGGAAAGAGGAGTGATGAAGGGTTTTAATAAAGGAAAATAAGCTATACTTTTTCTGTTTCTTTTTTGAAAGAGGCCAAATAAACACCAATAAAAACAATTGCCATAAAAATTAATTTTTCGGCACTTAATACATCTGTTGAAAATACTATGGCTATAATAGTAGCGCAAACAGGTTGCAAATAAATATAAGTTCCCACCAAGCTGCTACTTGTATGTTTTAATGCATAAGCATTTAATACATAGGTTAAAAAAGTAGAACCAATTGTTACAAAACCTACACATGCCCATAATTTGGGTGTAAATGTAAACCATTCAATTTTTATAAAATCTGTTATGCCAAATGGCAATACCAATAAGGTTCCAAATAAAAAACTATAAAAGGTAACTGTAAGTGGGTGATATTTATGAGTAAGTTGTTTTACATAAACCAAATAAAAGCCATAAATAGCGGCATTGGCAGCTACCATTAAATCACCTAAAACCCTATCGGAGTTAAACTGAAATTGCCTCCCTCCTACTAACATTATTGCACCCAAACATGCCAATAAAACACCCAACATTTTTTGTAAAGTTATTTTTTCTTTGTTCCAAAATATTGAAATTATAATAACAAAAATGGGTGTATTTAGCATTAAAACAGATGCATTAATGGGAGTAGTAATTGATAACCCTTTAAAAAAAAACAACATGTTTGCTGCAACACCAAAAACTGCACAAACTAATATTTTAATAAAATCACTTTTTTCTCTTATTTTCTCTTTTATAAAAGTTCTATGAAAGAAAAAAATCATAACACTGGCCACTATTACCCTTAATAAAATAAAAGCAAAAGGTTTAATGTACAACGGCATTACCAACTTTGCTACGCTAAATGTAGCACCATAAATAATAGTAACTATCCAAAGGGCAATATGAACTTTTACTTTTTGGTTCATTTAAATAGTAAGCCTTTTAACTTCTTTTACAAACCTAATAGTAAGCAAAACTGCCGAAAAAGTTAATCCAATACTTAAACCATACCAAATGCCATAAAGACCTAAATCCATGTAAAAAGCCATGTAATACCCAATAGGAATTCCAATAACCCAATAGGCAATTATTGTTATTATAGTTGGTATTTTGGTATCGGCTAATCCGCGCAATGCACCTAAACTTACTGCCTGTACGCCATCACTTAATTGAAACATTGCAGCTATGTAAAGTAAACTTGCAGTTATAACTTGTACTTGCACATCGTTAACTGTTAACTCTACAATAAACTGATTAAAAACCGTAAAAAGCAAAGCACAAATTCCCATAAAAATACCACCAAGCCAAATACCCGCTTTACCAGCAAATAACATATCCGTTCTGTTTTTTCGTCCGTATGCATCGCCAACGGCTATGCCTGTTCCTGCCGAAATACCAGTGGCAATCATGTAAGTTAACGAAGCCAAGTTAATAGCTAAAGTATGTGATGCTTGTTCATTTTTTCCTATCCAACCAATAATAATAGCTGCTGCGGCAAATGCTCCTACTTCAAAAAAGTATTGAAAACCACTGGGTAAACCCACTTCTAAAATGGCAACAAATTGTTTTTTAACTGCAGCTTTTGTATTAATTAAATAGGGCTTGTATTGTTTGTGCATTAACACATAAACCAATAAAGTAAAAAACATAAAAACTCTGGCAAAAATAGTAGCATATCCCGCGCCAACTAAACCCAAAGCAGGCATTCCCCAATTGCCATATATTAATAAGTAATTTATAAAAATATTTATAGCCAATGCTATAACGGTAATAACCGCTGCTGGAGTTGTAATGGAAAGGCCATCGCTGAATTGCTTAACAGCTAAAAAAAGCAACAGTGGCAATGTGCTATAATTCAATAAAGTTAAAAATTCTTTAGCCAATGGTTTTACATTTTCATCTTGCTTAAACCAACCTAAATTATTGCTTAAAACCAAATTTACCCCAAAAATAAAAACCGATAAACAAAGTGCAACTAAAATAGCTGCTTTAAAATAGTTTATACATTCTTCAATATTATTTTCGGCTTTTGCTTTGGCTATTAAAGGCGATACAGCCATTAAAGTTCCTAATCCTAAAATGGTAATTAAGTAATAAATGGCATTGGCCAAACCTGCTGCAGCTAGGTTGGTGGCATCTATTTTACCAATCATTATGGTATCGGCTACGCCCATTAACACTATACCTAACTGACCAATAACTATGGGCCAACTTAGTTTTAAAATACTTGAGAAATAAGGTTTGTATACTGAATAAATGGCTCGCACAAAGTAAAAATTAGGGCGCGAAAGTAGACAAAAATAAAGTAGTTTGGTTATTAAATGTTATTCGATGTTCGTATCCGTTGGCTAAAGCCAAACGACAATTGATTCTTTCATAAGCAAAATATGAGTACATCCTAGCTAGCGCAAGCTACCGCTCGTGCTATTTGAATTCAAGCATCCGCTTGGTTTAAAAAAAGAAAAGTGGACGCTTTTTATAATAAAGTCCAAGCGGTCCGATAGCTATCGGACGCTTGAACTAGCATCGAAATTACTTTTTAATAATTAACATTTAGTTTTCTATTTATGTACATATATTTGTACTTAATTAAGTAGCATATTATGACAACAACCACTTTTTCTGACTTTAGAAAAGACATGAAGAAATATTTCGATAATGTTTCTCAGAATTTTGAAACACTTATTATTAATAGAGGTAAAGACAATGGCGTAGTAATTATGTCGCTTGCGGAGTATAATTCATTATTAGCCACCAACCACGAATTGGCTTCAAAATCAAATGAATCAAGGCTTGATTCAGCTATAGAAAAACTTTCAAAAGGTATAACTTTTGAAAAAACACTTTAATTATAATGCGATACATTTTTGTTGATGAGTCGTGGGAAGATTATTTATATTGGCAGAAAACTGATAAAAAAATATTAGCTCGCATTAACGATTTACTTAAAGATATTTCAAGGAATCCATTTTCAGGAATTGGTAAACCAGAACCTTTAAAATTTAAATATAAAGGATTTTGGTCAAGAAGAATTGACAATGAACATCGTTTAATTTACAAAGTGAAAGACGATGAAATTTTAATTGCCAAATGCAGGTATCATTACGATTAAAAGTTAAAAATTTACAAACATATAAACGCCTAGCTAGCGCAAGCGTCCGCTTGTGCTATTTGAATTCAAGCGTCCGCTTGGTTTAAAAAAAGAAAAGCGGACGCTTTTTATAACAAAGTCCAAGCGGTCCGATAGCTATCGGACGCTTGAACTAGCAGTGCTTAGAATTTGAATTTTATATTTTATTAATTCAAATTTCCATATTATCCTTATTTTTGAAAAATTGATACCTCAAAGTAAAATAGACGAAATAATATATGTGGCCAATATTGAACAAGTAATTGGTGATTATGTGCGTTTAAAAAAAAGAGGCGCTAATTTAACTGGACTATGTCCGTTTCATTCTGAAAAATCGCCCTCGTTTTCAGTAAGTACTAGCAAAGGAATATTTAAATGTTTTGGTTGTGGCAAAGCGGGTAATGTGGTCAATTTTATAATGGAACACGATAGCTTAGGTTATATACCAGCACTTAAATTTTTAGCAGAAAAATTCAATGTAGAGTGGCCTCAACAAGAGTATGTAAATGTTGATGAAGAAAAGAAACAGCGAGACGAAAAAGAAAGTTTACAAATATTAAATAATTGGGCCAACGATTATTTTCAAAATATATTATGGGAAAATGAAATAGGTAAAGCCATTGGTTTAAGCTATTTTGAAGAACGTGGTTTCAGACATGATATCATTAAAAAATTTAACCTTGGTTTTAGTTTAGATAGTTGGCAAGCTTTTTTCGACAGTGCCATTGCCAGCCAATTTAACGAAGAATTATTGTTTAGTTCGGGTTTGGTTAAACATAAAGAAGACGGTAAAAAATACGATGCTTACCGAGGCCGAGTTATTTTTCCAATTCATAATTTAAATGGAAAAGTTATTGCCTTTGCAGGCAGGTATTTAAAAAAAGAACCCAATAGTCCCAAGTATGTAAACTCGCCCGAAACCATACTTTACCATAAAAGTAATGAATTATACGGATTAAATTTTGCAAAAACCGAAATACGCAAACAAGATGCTGTTTACTTGGTGGAAGGTTATACCGATGTAATTAGCATGCATCAATCGGGTGTTGAAAATGTGGTAGCATCAAGCGGAACTTCGCTTACCGAAGGACAAATACGATTAATAAAACGATTTACAGAAAATGTTACTGTACTTTTTGATGGTGATGCTGCTGGAATAAAAGCAAGTATAAGAGGCATTGATATGCTTTTGGAACAAGGCTTAAATGTGCGTGTGCTCACTTTTCCTGATGGCGATGACCCTGATAGTTACAGCCAAAAAGTAGGCAGCGATGCCTTTAAAGATTATTTAGAAACCCAAAAGCAAGATTTTATTTTTTATAAAGCCAATTTACTTTTAAAAGATGCCGGAAACGACCCAATAAAAAAAGCAACTGTTACCCGAGATATAGTTGAAAGTATAAGTAAAATTCCTGATAATATTAAACGTACCGTATTTATAAGTGAATGCGCTCGTTTAATGAATATTGATGAGCAAGTTTTAATTGTTGAATTAAATAAAACACGCAAACAGTTTTTAACGGAAAAAGAAAAGGAATACATTAACAATGATGTATTTGAACCAACCGAAAAAACTCACAGCGAACAGTTACAAGATATACTGAATGATGGGACAATTTTTGATGAACAAGAACGCGATTTAATTCGATTAATAATTAATTATGCTGATAAACCTATAGATGAAAATGATACAGCTGCTAGTTATTTATTAAAACAAATTTTAGAAAAAGAAATTGAAATTGAAAACCCAATTGTTTCTTTAATTTTAGAAGAAACTTATACTGTATTACAAAATGGAAATGGAATAGAAGGAAAATTTTTCATCAACCATCAAAATCCATTAATAACTGCTTTAACAGCCGATATACTTGCGCGCGAATACACCATTAGTCCATTATGGGAAAAGAAATCGGCAGTAAATATAAACGCTTTTTTTAAAGACATAAAAGGCGATATTGACTCAGCTGTTTTGCACTTACAGATTAAATATATTAATAAATTAATTCAAAAAAATCAGAAAGAACTAACTGTAGAATTAAGTGAAGAAGATTTTATAATACATCAACATATTCATATAGATTTGGTGAACCAACGAAACCTACTATCTAAAAAAATTGGAACAGTGATAGTTAAATAAATGTTGGATGTTGAATGTTGGATTTTGGATGTTAATGCGAGGTTGAAATAAGAAAGTACAAATTTCCTAACAAAATCAATTGCCGTTTTCCCGAAATCTTTCGGGATTAGCCAACGGAAAATAAATTAGGAAGTATGAGCAAAAGTTTCAAAATTCAAAATCCAACATTCAAAATTTAAAATTTAAACTATCCAGGAACGCGGGCTAAGTGTTTTTCTAAATCTTTAATTTGAGTAACAACTTGGTCGTTTTTCGATTTGCAGCTTTTTGCACGTTTTAAAAAATCTTTCGATGCTCTAATATCGCTTTTGTTCATATAAATTTGAACCATACCTAATAAAGCCATTGCTTTGCTTTCATTGTCGAGTGTTAATTTCAAAGCTTCTCTCAAGTATTTTTCCGAATCTTTAAAATTTCCTTTTTGTAAAGAAACCATTCCTAATTGAACCTTTGTAGAACCTTCGTTTTCGGCCAATTTACTGCCAACTTTAGCACTTTCTTTTAAGTGTTTTTCAGCTAAATCAAAATCTTTATTTGCCAAGGCAATATTGCCTTTTAAAGTGTAATATGAACTGCGAATTGGCTTAAACAATAACTTTGGAAACCATATTGAATCTATAATTTTTACAACAGTTTCTACATCACCATTTTCCATTGGCTCTTGAACCAAACGCAACGGACCAATAAAAAAATGTGTAAAAATAGCAATCACCGCTAAGGTGTAAAATATAATGGCTGCCCAAATGTCGCCTAAGCCAGCAAATTGAAGTAAAAGACCAATAACTAAAGAGGCTATTCCTGCCCAAAAACGATATTTAATAAGTAAATTGTAAAATTTCATGTAATAATTTTTTGCGCTGCAAATGTATTAAAAGCTAGGATATATTGATTAGTTAGCTAAAGAATAAGTAAAACTTTTTTAAGGTTAATTAGTAACTATTTCATCAAATACATCACTCGATTTTTTAAACTCAGTTTCATTTTCCATTACTATTGCTAAATTTTCCAACTCTTCATCATTAATTACCCTTCCTGGTATTGCCAAATCATTGGTATTAATTTTATAACTATCACTTTCAACAGCAATAAATTTAACCGACTTCATGTTTTTAATCAAATCTAACAACTCGTTAGTCGCTTGGTTATTTTCAGTTTGAAGAATAAGTGTTTCCATAATTTTTTTAGTAATTCAAATATAGTAGTTTTTATAAAAAAGATATACGTTTAAGTTTGAATATTAAAAATTACCAACAATTAACAACTAATCCTCAGGTTCTACTTCAACAAAAACGGTATCAAACTCTTTTTTGTTGTTAATCGATTTTTCTAATGATAACAGTAACGATGGAAGTAATAGTAAATTCATTAACATTCCAAAAACCAACGATAGCGATGTTAAAACTCCTAAAGCTATTGTGCCACCAAACGAACTAGCTGCAAATATGATAAATCCCCCAAACAAGGCTACGGCAGTGTAAATTATACTTGGCCCGGCTTCATTTAAACTTTCAGGAATAGCAATACTCATATCCCAATTATTCTTTTTCAGGCTGTGCCTGTATTTGGCTAAATAATGAATGGTAAAATCAACCACAATGCCATAGGCTATACTAAAAATAATAATGGTTGAAGGTTTTAACCGAATATGAAAGAAGCCCATAATACCCATGGTAATTAATAACGGTATTATGTTTGGTAATAATGAAATGAGCATCATTCGCCACGATGCAAATAAAAATATCATCATGAAAGAATTGAGCAATAAAGCCCAAAAAACTGAGCTCAATAAGTTATTAATTAAATAATCGTTTCCTTTTAAAAATATGGCACTGGTTCCTGTTAGTTTTACATCGTACTTCGATTTATCAAAAATAGAATCAACTTTTTGTTGCACAATTTTATGAATGCGTTTAATATCAGTTGACCCCACATCTGCCATTTGAATACTAACCCTTGCTACCTGAAAATTACTATCAACCATCGATTTTAAAAGATTGGTGTTTGCATTCGGTTTGGGCAAATAATTTACAATGTCGTTAATGGCTAACACATCTGGCAATTGGTAAAATCGGGGATCGCCATTATTCATTCCTTGGTTGGCAAATTTTAAAAAATCAACTACCGAAATACCTTTACTAAACTCAGGTAATTTAGCTAAATCTTTTTCAAGTTTATTAATTTTTTGTAACGTAATATAATCTTTTACTCCGTTTGGTCTTTTAGTATCAATAGCTATTTCGTAAGGTAAAATTCCTTTTAAATTTTTTTCAAAAAACTTTAAATCTTTGTACACTACATTTTCCTCTGGCATGTCATCAACCACATATCCAGTTCCATCAACCAAAAGCGAACCTCCAATACTTACTAATACCAAAACAATAGTTGATATATAGATTGTTTTGCGTTTGTTGTAAACTAAATAATTACAAAAGGCTAAAACCTTATTAAGTCTCTTTGCTTCTAAGTGCTTTGTATGTTTAAGTTTAGGAGGAGGTAAAAAGCTATAAATTATAGGAATAAACACCAAACTAATTACGTAAATAAGCATTATATTTATTCCAGAAACAACCGAAAATTGATCTAGTACAGCACTACCCGAAAAACTAAATACACAAAAACCTATGGCAGTAGTTATGTTAGTTAAAAATAATGCCAATCCATTTTTAGCTATTAACTCCTTTATAGCTTTAATTTTATTTTGGTGTTTTAAAAACTCTTGGTGATAAACATTAAGTAAATAAATACAATTTTGAACACCAACAATAACCATTAAAGGAGGAATAATACCCGTAAGTAAACTTATTTTATAGCCAAATAGTGCAATAGTTCCTACAGTGCAAATAACTCCAACTATTACTACAAATAACGATAGTAAAACCGCACTTATAAACCTAAAAAATATAAATATAAATATTGCAGTAACTAAAATTGATAAGAAAATAAATATTTTAATTTCATCGGCTACCTTACTACTAAAAATGGTTCTTACATAAGGTAAGCCTGAATAATGCATCTCGCAATTGTATTTTTTTCCAAATGCATTAGCTGCTTCCTCTATATTTTTTACTAATGGAATTCTCTCTTTGCTGTCTAACTTTTGTTTTTTTAATGTTATTGCTAGTAATGTAACATCATTTTCGGGATTGTATAAAAAGCCACTATAAAATTTTAAATCAGCAATTTTTAATTTAAAACTATCTAATTCTGTTTGGTTTTTAATGCTAGAAGTTAACAACGGAGTTAAACATAGTTTTTGTGTTTCTTCATTTTTAGCAATTGTTTGAATATTGCTTAACGAAACCACTTTTTCAATTCCATCAATACCTTCTATTTTTGAGGTAAGTTTACTCCAATCGTTAAAAAAATTTAATTCAAAAATTTTTTTAGATTGAATACCAACAACCATTACATTTCCATCTTCGCCAAAGGTTTTTTTAAATTTTATATAATCAATAAAATCAGAATCATCTGCAGGAATAATTTTAGCAAAATCGTAAGTAAGTTGAACTTTTCGGGCATGATAGCCGAAAAAAATGGTAATAATTAAAATGGCCAATAAACTTTGCCACCTGTATTTTAAAATAAAATCAGCAATTTTGCTCCACATAAAACTTTGGCAAAATAAACAAATAAATGAGCCTTACCATTTCATTTCATATAATTGTAAAATAATTATTAAAATAAATCGTTTTTAACTAAGTTTTTGTTAATTTACAACCACAATGATAAAAAAATTAAGCCTAGCTTTATGCTTATTTATACCAGTAATATTATTTGCCCAAACCAAAAACGGACTTGGAACTTGGAAAGTTCATTTACCTTATTGGCAAAATAAAACAGTTGCTGCTTTAGGAAGAACTGTATTTGTTGGTTCTCCAAGTTCCTTGTTTTCGTATAACGAAGAAGAAAAAGAACTCAACAGAATATCGAAAATTAATGGATTATCGGATGTAGAAATAAAATTATTGCGAAGCAACCAAAGCAATAACTTATTATTTATAGTTTATGAAAATGGAAATATTGATCTTTATCAAAATGAAGAAGTTACTAATATGCCTCAAATTTTACAAAGAACAGTTATTGGAAAAAAAGCAGTTAACGATGTAACTTTTTATAACGGCAAAGCTTACTTGGCTTGTAGTTTTGGAATTGTAGTTATTGATGTAAACAAAAAACAAATAACTGATTCGTATCAAAATATAGGAAAAAACGGAGTTAATATTGAGGTAACTGATATTGCTATTTTAAATAATACAATTTATGCTTCTACTTTAAATGGAATTTATTCAGCAAAATTAAACAGTGGTAATTTAAGCGACTTTAATTTTTGGACTTTTTTTAAATCTTCTTCCAAAAGCAACAAAATTGAGGCTTTTAACAATATTTTATTTGCAGAAATTGACAGCTCATTGTATAAATTTGAAAATAATACTTGGACAAATTTAAACGATTCGGATTTTAATAATCCTTTAGATTTGGTTATTTGTAACAATAAATTAGTAATAACTAGTGTAAATAATGTTAGTGTTATCGATAAAAATAATCAAATAAATAAAACAGGAAAAAGGCTAAAAAATGCTTCCGTTTTATTGCCAAATGAAAGGTTTGCTTGTGTTGACAATTTTTCTGGCATTCATCTATTTCCAGGAGGCGAGTATAATGGTTCCGATTTTATTTATCCAAATGGACCTTACAATAAAATTACTACCGATTTTAAATTTATAAACAACAAATTATTTGCTGCTGGTGGTTATGCTCCATTTTACAACGAGGGTTTTAACCAAAATGGAATTTATGTTTATGAAGATAACAATTGGCGAAATACTAGAAGAGATTTTAATGGAGAAATTTATACACCAGATACAATAGTTGATATTTTAAATTTGGCTTATGATAACTTGAATGAAAAAATTTATGCAGCATCATTTGGAAAAGGTTTAATTAAAATGAATAGTTTGGGTAAACTTGAAGCTACTTACAATAAAAAGAATAGTATTTTACAAGATGCTTTTGAAGGCAGTTGTAGGGTTGCGGGATTGGCTTTTGACAATGAAAATAATTTATGGTTTAGCAACCATTCAAGCGGTCAGCCAGTTTGTGTATTAAAAAGTGATGGAAGCTTACAATGCTTTTCAATAGGCAACGTATTTGGCGGAAGTAATAATCTTTCAAATATTGCAATTGATGATGAAAACCATAAGTGGTTTGCACACACACGCGATGGAGGATTATTGGTTTATAACCACGGAACAGATATAAATAATGCTGGAGATGATGCTTACAAAGTTTTAACTAAAGAAATAGGAAATGGTGCATTGGCAAGCAACCAAGTTAATTGTTTAGTAAAAGATAAAAAAGGTGAAATATGGGTTGGAACAAATGCTGGTTTAAGTATATTCAGTAGTCCCGAATTAATTTTTTCGGGAGGCGAAAATTCGTTTGATTCAAGGCAAATAGTTATTCAAACAGGTTTGGTATTTTCTAACTTTTTAGGCGGAGAAAATATTAATTGTATAACTGTTGATGGTGCAAACAGAAAATGGATTGGAACCAATAATGGCGCCTGGCTTGTATCGAGTGATGGTTATACAGTATTACAAAATTTTACAACTAAAAATAGTCCTATTTTAGACAATACGATTTTAAGTATAGGTATAAATAATAATACTGGTGAAGTGTTTTTTGGAACGTTAAAAGGCATGAATAGTTTTATGAGCGATGCTACAGAAGCTACAGCCGATTTTGGTATAATAGACATTTATCCAAACCCAATAAAACCTAGTTTTATTGGCGATATTTCAATAAAAGGATTGGCTGAAAATGTGAATGTAAAAATAACTGATATTAATGGAAACTTAGTGTCTGAAACTACATCGAATGGGGGCTTTGCAACCTGGAATGGAAAAAACTTTGCAGGAACAAGAGTTCCAAGTGGAGTATATTTGGTTTTTGCTGCAAACAGAGAAGGAACCAAATCAATGGTTGGAAAATTGCTTTTTATTAATTAGTTTTTAGTTGGTGGTTGTCAGTTGATGGTTGTCAGTTTTAAGTTTAGAGTTAATTTTTATTCATTGTCATCCTGAGCGTAGTCGAAGAACATAATTAAACTTTCGAAACACTTAACCCAAATAAAGCAAAGTCGTATTTTACAGGGTCAGTTTTATCGTATTTTCTTAAGTTTTTGGTTAATTCTTCCACTGCTTTCCAATCACTTTGTGTGCGTGTAAGTAATCCTAATTTATGAGCAGTTCGTTGCACATGCAAATCCAATGGTATCATCAATTGACTTGGCTTTATGTTTTTCCAAATGCCAAAATCTACTCCATTATTGTCGTTTCTTACCATCCAACGTAAATACATACACAAGCGCTTACAAGCTGAGTTTTGTATTGGAGAGGCAATATGTTTCATAGTTCTATGGGGTACATCGGTTAACGAAAAAAATGTTCCTCTAAAACCATTCAATGCATTTTCAATGGTTTTATCTTTTGGTTTTAAATGATTTGAAAATGCAGTTTCTAAACTTTCGTTTTGATTATACCAAAATTTTAAAAACGATATAAAATAAAGTAAATCAGTATCGTTAAAAGTTCGGTGTTTGAAGTTTAATAAACGTTTCAAATCTTTGGAGGAATGGTGCATCACAAATTCATGTGGTGCATTATCCATTCTATTCATTAAATCAGTACATTTATTAATAATGGTAGTTCGCTGTCCCCAGGCAAATACAGCTGCAAATAAACCAGCTATTTCTATGTCTTGTTTTTTTGTAAATAAGTGTGGAATACAAATTGGATCTAATTCAATAAAACCAGGTTGATTATAAATTTGAACTTGCTTGTTTAAAAAATCTTTGGCTTGGAGCATTTATATTTATTGATTCGAATCTTTGTTTTTATTTGTCTTTTTGTTTTCATGCTTAGCAATAGCAGCAATAATTCTATGTTTAACCATACGAGTTATCAAATCTTCGGGCAATGGTTCATCAATAGGAAATTGCACCGCACCTTTAGAATATTTATAACCGCCCAACTCGTTTTCAAAAGCCGCAATTCCAGAACCTGTAGGATAAAAACCCACATGATTTTTATACCCTGCAAAATACACTAAACATTCATGCAATTTGTAAGCAGGCATTTTATAGCTTATAAATTCTTCGGCATTGGGAACAGTTTGCTTTATTATTTTACGTAACTTTTGTAATTGCTGTTGTACATTTTTAGGAAATTGATTTATATACTCATCTATTTCATTTTTGACAGATTTGGGCATAGCGTTACTTTAATTATAAAACAAATATAATTAGCTTTTTTAAACTTAAAAAAACTTAATTTTAATTGTAAAACTCTAGCTTATATTTGCCTACTTTTTTTAAAAAAACATAAAATACAATAACATGACTAAAGGACCTATTTCAAATTTTATTGAAACACACTATAAACATTTTAATGCAGCCGCTTTGGTTGATGCTGCTAAAGGTTACGAAACCCATTTAACCGAAGGTGGTAAAATGATGATAACATTGGCTGGAGCAATGAGCACTGCCGAGTTAGGAAAATCGTTGGCCGAAATGATTCGCCAAGGTAAAGTTGATATTATTAGCTGTACTGGAGCAAACTTAGAAGAAGATTTAATGAATTTAGTAGCACATAGCCATTACAAACGTGTACCTAACTACCGCGATTTAAGTCCGCAGGATGAGTGGGATTTGTTAGAAAACCATTACAACCGTGTTACCGACACTTGTATACCAGAAGAAGAAGCTTTTAGAAGGTTACAAAAACATATTTATAAAATTTGGAAAGATGCAGATACTGCTGGTGAACGTTTTTTTCCGCATGAATACATGTACAAGATTATTTTAAGTGGCGAGTTAGAACAATACTACGAAATTGACCCTAAAAACTCGTGGATGCTTGCTGCTGCTGAGCGCAATTTACCTATTGTGGTTCCAGGTTGGGAAGACAGTACGATGGGAAATATTTTTGCTAGCTATGTTATAAAAAACGAAATAAAAGCAAGCACCATGAAAAGTGGTATTGAATACATGGCTTGGCTTGCCGATTGGTATGTAAAAAACAGCGCTGGAAAAGGAATTGGTTTCTTTCAAATTGGTGGCGGTATTGCAGGTGATTTCCCTATTTGCGTAGTGCCAATGTTGTATCAAGATATGGAAATGGAAAACATTCCGTTTTGGAGTTATTTCTGTCAAATAAGCGATTCAACAACAAGTTTTGGTTCATACTCGGGAGCAGTGCCAAACGAAAAAATTACTTGGGGAAAATTAGATATTCATACTCCTAAATTTATAGTAGAAAGCGATGCTACCATTGTAGCTCCATTAATTTTTGCTTGGGTTTTGGGTTGGTAAATATTAGTATTATAAACTAAAGAAATATTATAATAAAAGCCTTCATTCTTTAAAAAGAATGAAGGCTTTTTATTTTTCGGCAATTGTAATTTTTATTTTACAAACCACCTTTTGGCAACATAATTGTAAAGCTAGGTTTTATACTAATAACTATTATTATGAAAATTAAAAACATCATCATTATTGCCGCACTATTTAGTACTGTTTCTGCTTGTACTCCTAAAGTTATTTTTAACGAAGCCCTTAGAAATAATCTTGACTTAAAAAACATTAAACCCGAAAAATTGCAATTTTATTTAGATAGAAAAATAGAATTAAGGCGAGAAAATGCTTCGAACTCCACTAAAGTAAACTCAGGTAAAATTGAATTGTATAAAGGAAAAAATATTCAAATAATAAGTATGGATGCTTTAACTCCGGGAGTTTGTTTACGAAGTACAGATTCAACCTTAGATATTGCTTTTGAAACTAACAACGATTTGATTTTACAATTTAAAAAATTAAAAACAGAAGATTCAGATATTAAAATTTACATGTTACATACCAATAAAAATGAAGATGGAAATACTTATGTAAATTATGGTGGAACAAGTTATTTAATAAACGAAATAGAAGCAGAAGCCAAAGTTTTAATAAAACGAAAAATAGCTAGCAGAGAAAATATAAATGTAAAAAATATAAAAGGACGAAGAGTGAAGTAGTATTGTTGAATGGTTGGATTGTTGGATTGTTGAATGGTTGGATTGTTGAATGGTTGGATTGTTAAATTGTTTAATTGTTAGATGGTTGTGGTTCGACAAGCTCACTATGTCATTGTAAATTAAAAAAAAGCCCGAATCAATATTGATTTCGGGCTTTTTTTAATTATTATTTATTTACAAAAATGGTATTTTAACCACTTTGGCTTTTATTAGTTTTTCGCGTATTTCTATAAATATTTCTGAATCAACTTTGCTATGCGAAGCTGCTACATAACCCATACCAATGGCTTTGTTTAAACTTGGCGATTGTGTACCCGAAGTTACTTCACCAATAGTATTTTCTTCAGCATCTTTTATAATATAATGTTGACGAGGAATACCACGGTCAATTAATTCGAAACCAACTAATTTTTTAGTGGCACCATTTTCTTTAATGGCTTTGTGGTGTTCGCTCATTATAAAAGGTTTGGTAAATTTAGTAATCCAACCCAAACCTGCTTCAATTGGGCTGGTTTCATCGTTAATATCGTGTCCGTATAAACAGAAACCTTTTTCTAAACGCAAAGTATCGCGGGCACCAAGGCCAACAGGCATGATATCAAACTCTTTTCCAGCTTCAAAAATGGCATCCCACATTTTTTTAGCATCGTTATTCCAAACATAAATTTCAAATCCACCTGCACCTGTATAACCAGTATTAGAAATAATTACATCATCGCAACCAGCCATAATGCCACCACAAAAAGTATAATATTCCATTGCACTTAAATCTACCTCAGTTAATTTTTGTAAAACCTTTATAGCATTTGGTCCTTGCACTGCAAATAAGCTCATGTCGTCACTCATGTTTTTCATTTCTACACCAAAAGTATTGTGTTGGCTTATCCAATTCCAATCTTTTTCAATGTTTGATGCATTTACCACTAAATAATATTCATTTTCACTCCAGCGATACACCAATAAATCGTCAACTATACCGCCTTTATCGTTTGGCAAGCAGCTGTATTGTACTTTACCATCAGTCAATTTAGAAGCATCGTTGCTGGTAACAAGTTGAATTAAATCCAATGCTTTTTCGCCTTTAAGCATAAATTCGCCCATGTGGCTTACATCAAAAACACCAACCGAATTGCGAACAGCCAAATGTTCTTGAATTAAATTAGTGTATAAAACAGGCATGTTGTAACCTGCAAATTCAATCATTTTTGCACCTAAAGCAGCATGCAAATCGTTTAAAGCAACGTGTTTCATTTATATGTTTTTTTTTGTTTTTATGGAAGCGAAAGTAATGGAATAGTTTAAAAAAAATGCCATGTTGTAAATTTGATAATAATGAGTAAATATAAATTGAATTGAAAAGTTAAATAACTTTTTTGGTGCAGTGTAAAAATTTACATGCTCACCATGATTTTGTTGGCGAACCTTCATTTTTAAGGTGCACCAACAATAAATTTAATTAATGCTCTCCCCTATTTGTACTTATATTTAATTATAATTGAAAATAAATTTCTTTAAAAATGTTAAAAAACACCATTGTTGAATTAAAAAGTAATAAATTCTTTGTAGTTTTTGCTTTGTTTATTTTTATAGTAATTTTTACCCTCGAAAACTTAAACAACCGTTTTTGGCTCAACGATTTTAAAGTGTATTACTTGGCTGCCAAGGCATTATTAAATGGAGAAGAAGTTTATAAAAATGCATTTGGACTAGGTACTGGTTTTTATAAATATTCGCCTTTTATACTTTTACTATTTACTCCATTTTGTGTTTTTACTTACTATGTTGCGTGTACTATACAGTATTTTATAATTGCTTTGGCAACAATTGGCAGCATTATTATTATAAAAAAAATAATAAACCAATACTTTTTTAGCCTAAAAAA
>JBAXCN010000061.1:0-19329 GCA_037141455.1 Bacteroidota bacterium | reverse complement strand
AGACACAACAACGGGCAGCATTCGGATAAAAGTATTTATAAAAGCTCCTTCGGGGGCTTTTTTTGTTTTTCATAACAGAAAGTTAAAGTGATTGGTTAGATACCAACCACGGACAGAATGAAAATCATTTGATTTTTACAAAAAATAAATGAAATTTGGATTTCGCATACCATCACTTACCAAGCGAATTGCAGCTCGCACTTCGGTAAAACGCATCATTCGCCACAACTTAGGTTTTAAAGCTTCTAGAGGCATGGGTTGGATTACAGACCCAAAGAAAGCAATGTATAATAAAGTATATAACAAAACCAGTAAAGGATGCTTGGGTAGTGTGCAGTTTATGTTATTATTGCCAATAGCAATAACTTATCTTTTTTACCATATTTTTATATCATGAAACTGAATTATTTCATCCTATTTTTTATCTTAATATTGTTTGTGTCTTGTAGCAATAGCAGTGATTCAGGCAATGGCAGGAAACCTGTTTATGTAAAACCTAGTGTTGATTACAAAGGTAAATATAGAAAAGGCCATATCCGAATGCCTGTAAGTACAAAAAAGAATGCTATTAAAAGTCAAAATAGTTCCAAGTATTATTACAAAACCAGAGGCAAATACAGACGTAAAAAAAAATGAAGTGTTTAAATTTTTTGCCGATTTAGATTTGCATTCCAAATCAATTACTTATTGGATTATCAATCCATGTTTGTCAATTTGGAAAGCACTTTTCTACACTAGTGAATATTTAAAATAGCCTTTGGCTTTAATTTTTATTTCAAACCATATCAGCCCAAAATAAAGTAGTTTGATTTAAAATTATGTTTGTCCTTTTTATTAAAAAACTTATTGAATCGCAAACCTGTATTTTTAAATTTCATTTTAATAAATCAATGCTATTTTTTTTTATATTTGTTAGTTATTCAAAACTTGTAATATAATTCAACCAATAAAAATAAACCATATAATATGGAAGCAAACTTTATCACTACAATATTTTTACCTCTTGCATTAGCAATTATTATGTTAGGTTTAGGTTTAACATTAACCATCGATGATTTTAAAAGAGTTATCACTTATCCAAAAGCAATCATTATAGCGCTTTTCTGTCAGATGATATTACTTCCTTTATTGTGTTTTTATTTAGCCATTTCTTTCGGTTTAAACCCTGCTTTGGCAGTTGGATTAATGCTTTTGGCAGCTTCTCCAGGAGGGCCAACTGCTAATTTATATAGCCATTTAGCAAAAGGTGATGTGGCACTTAATATTTCACTTACTGCTTTAAATAGTGTTTTATCTCTGATAACTCTTCCTTTAATTGTTAATTTTTCTATCAACTATTTTATGGAATCTAATCAGGCAATAACAATGCAGTTTAGTAAAGTAATGGAAGTATTTGCTATAGTTTTAATACCTGTTGCCATTGGAATGATGCTTAAATCAAAAATACCAAATTTATCCGTTAAATTAGAGAAACCACTTAGAATTGTTTCAGCAATATTTTTAGTTTTAATTATTGTAGGTGCTATTTTAAAAGAAAAGAACAATATTATTTCATTTTTAGAACAAATAGGTTTTGTTGCTTTAATTTTCAATGTGGGTAGTATGCTTTTAGGTTATTTTATACCGCGTTTTTTCAAAATTGAAAATAAACAAGCAATTGCAATAGGTATGGAAATAGGTATACATAATGGAACTTTTGCAATTTATATTGCAATTTCAGTTATTGGTAATAGTGCTATGAGTATTCCACCTGCTATATATAGCTTATTTATGTTCTTTACAGCTGCAATTTTTGGCTATTTGGTAAATATGAAAAAAAGTAACTCTTAATATTGCGATTGGTTAATCCAAACTTGCGCGCTATCAGGCACTGCTTGAATGATTACCCTAGAATGACCTTTTCCAAAAATACCTAAATGCCTTGCTGCCCGCTCCGATAAATCAATAATTCGTTTTCGATTGTATGGCCCTCTGTCATTTATTCTTACTATTACCCACCTACCATTGGTTGGATTAGTTACTTTTAACTTGGTATTAAAAGGCAAAGTTCTATGGGCTGCTGTCAAAAGTTTTCTTCTATATCTTTCTCCATTGGCTGTTCTTCGCCCTTCAAATTTGCGTGCATAATAACTTGCTCTTCCTTTTTGTACAAAAAGTTTTTTTTGTTCAATAGAATCAGTTTGAGAGAAAGCATATTTATTACAAATAAATAAACCTAAAAAAAACAATATATATTTAATTCCTTTAAACATTTATAATTGCAAATTAATAAGTTAATTACATTTATTAGCAATAATTTTAAGTTAAATATTTTAAACAATTCATTTTTAAGCAAATTAAACAACCATTTATATGAGATTACTACTGTTCCTATTACTATTTTTTTTAAACAGTTTTAAAATTTATTCGCAAAGCGACAACCCAATTAAAATAGCATTATTAATGCCATTTTGTGCTAAAGATTTGAATAAAAATCCCAATCATAAAAATGCTGAACTGGGGAATGCTTGTAGGGAATATTACCAGGGATTATTAATAGCTACAGACAGTTTAAAAAATGCTGGTTTTAATATAGAAATTTCGGTTTTTGATACTGAGCGTGATACTTTAAAATTTAAAAAAATATTGAATAATGATGCGGTAATGAATGCCGATTTTATAATTGGCCCAGTTATAAAAGAAGGACAAATGATGATGCAAAATTATAAAAACAATAAAAATGCTTTTCATCTTTCACCATTATTTACTTTTACAAAAACCAAATTAAATGATGAAAGAATTATATCAGGATATCCTGATTTAACTTATTATGCTGATTATTTTATAAATTATTTAAACGAAAAAACCATAACAGGTAATTTAATTGTATTAGTTGGTAAAGATGATGCTGGTAAAGTATTGTCAAGTTATATTAAACAAATAGTTAAACCTGAATATTTTTACAGGTTAAAAATACTTGATATTACCAAACATACTGATATTTATAAAATAATAAATACCGATAAAGAAAACACTGTATTTATAGCATGTAACGATGAAAATCAAATTAATGCAGCCTTAAAAACCATAGCAGATACCAGTATGTTTTATAAATTTACTACTTATGGTTTAAAAAAATTTATTGACTTTAAAGTATTAAATACTGATTATTGGATAAATGCTAATTTACATATTCTTACATCATGTTATATTAATTATTCTGATAAAAATGTAATTAGATTTATAAATACCTACCGCAATTATTATGAAACTGAACCAAACGAATATGCATTTATGGGCTACGACCAAATAATTGCTTGCTTACTAACTATTAAAGAAAATGAGGGCAATTTTAAAATAAGTAATAATATAAAACCAATAACTCTATTAACCAATAAGTTTTTGTTTAAACCTAAAACAAATGGATTTGGTTTTCAAAATTCATTTATTCATATATTAAAATTCACAGATGAGGGTTTAGTTAAAAGTAATTAATTTTTGTAGAATTAATGGTTTAAATAGTCGCTCCTCAAATATTATATAAAGAATAACAAAATCAACAAACTTGGTAAAAAATATTATTTAAAATTTAAAAGAAAAGAGTTAAGAACAAAAGAATACTTGCAAAAATTTTAATGTTTGTAACCATTTTATTTAAATTATTAATAAACTAAAATTGTAATTGTAAGGAAAACTATTCCATTAACTTCGTGCGTGGGGACGGCAAAAAGGCGGGCCAGCCTTGGCCTAGTGCGTGGAAGCTTTTTTTGCCTTGTCCCGCCTTGCGGGATTGTTTCTTTTTCATCTAAGGAAAAAGAAAGAAGAAAAATTGAAGATGCCTTTTTGAGTGTCGACTAAATAGAAGTTTATTTTCTATTTAAATTTTTTTTTCATAAAAAAAGCCACGAACTATAAATAATTCGTGGCTTTTTAAATTGTATCAATATGAATTGATTGTTAATCCTTTTCTTATCTCGCAAATTAATGGAAATATATACTACTTCGGAATTTAATCATTAATGCTTAACCATTTTTATAGATTTTGATACCAAACCATCGCTTTCAATTCTTGCAAAATAAACTCCAGCTTTTAATAATTCCAAATCGTTTATGGTTACATTATTTGTTCCTTTTACCGATTGAATGGTTTTATTTAAAACTTGTCTGCCAACAGCATCAATAAATACTAAATTAACTGCATTCGCATTTTGTAAACTATATGTTACTTGTAATTCATTATTGAAAGGATTAGGTGAAATAACAATATTATTTTCAAATTCAATTCCTTCTATTTCTTTAACCACAATGGTATTTGAATATTCAAAATTACCATCAAAATCTAATTGTTTCAAGCGATAATAAATAGTTGTTATCCCGATAGCTATCGGGAGTTGGTTGATAGCTGATAGGTTATCGTTGAAAACATAATTGTTTATTGCATTTGAATTTCCATTTCCTTTTACATAACCAACATTTTCAAAATCAACTCCGTTTAATGAACGTTCCACTTCAAAACCTTTGTTATTAATTTCACTTGAAGTAGCCCAAGTTAAATAGGAAATTTTATTTTCAATACTTCCAGCAAAGCTAATAAGCTTAACAGGTAATGTTCCGCCCGATCCAACACCAAAAGCATTAAATGTATTAACACCGGTTAATGTTCTTGTATATGGATTTGAACCCGAAGCTGATCCCGATGGAGATGCCAACCAAGCAGTTCCGCTATTTCTTGAAACATAACTATTCGCATTTGAAAATCCACTTAATTCATCTAACGAATTCCATTGGAGTGTAATAGATGAATTAGAACCACCCACAGTTTCTTCTTTAATGAACCAAGTTTTATTTACCGCATTATTATTTACTGTTAAAGAACCGGTTTCACCTGAATAACTATCAAAAACATTATTAATTACTTTTACGCTAAAATTATCTGTAGTTCCTGAATTTGTTAAAATTACAGGATTATAAGAGCTGCTCGTTCCAACAGGGAATGAAATAGCTCCATTTCTTCCTGTTGAACCAATTCCATTTTGAATTAATCTTCCTGCCAACGTTTTAATATGCGAAGAAGAAGAACCTCCAACAATACTTCCTGTTGAAGCTATAACTAAAGTATCATTTAAAACAATATTTACATTCGATAAATTCAATGAACTTACTACAGTAGTTTTTAAATTATCAAAAGTTTTATCGCCTGTTCCGCCAATATTTAAATTACCTATTGAAGTATTTGCTTTTACTAATGAAATATGAAATGGAGTGCTAATGGTTTGAGGTACATTTCCTGAAACATTAACTGTTCCATTTGTGGCAAATAAATTACCAACCCCATTAACTCCATAATTTAGGCTTAAGTTACCAAAAAATGATAAGTTGGCACCTGAATTTACAGTTAACGAACCAGCAGGAATAGTATTTGCACCACCAAAAATATCAATGTTTTTTGCAAAAGCGCTTGTAAAAATTTGTGGTTGACCGAATGATGGAGAGTTTCCTCCTATAACCACATCAGTTGAACTGGTAGGTATACCACAACTCCAATTAGCAGCATTATGCCAACTATTACTTACTGAACCATTCCAAGAAGTATTGTTGTTTATAACAACAGTATTTGGGCTTGAAATAACTTCGTTACAAACTCCATTTTTTACCACCACTCTAAATCGAGTACTATCAGTGATACTTGCCGATGTATATGGATTACTAGTACTTGTTATATTTGTCCAAGATGTAAAAGGACTTATTGCTCTTTCCCATCTTACAATACTTCCATTGTTTCCGGTTAAAGTTAATGTTGCATTTGAATTAATACAAACAGGGCTATTGCTTGATATGTTACCTGCAATAGTTAATGCATTAACTAAAACAACCAACGAATCGGAAACTGCAGTACCACAACTGCCACTTGAAACCAAAGCTCTGTAAGCTGTATTAACAGTTGCAGCGCTTGGTATTATACTCGATAAATTAGCTGAACCTGAAATATTACTCCATGTGTAAGGAGCAGTTCCAGTAGCCAATTGCCATGTAGTAACTGAACCTGAAAATCCATTTAAACTAATGCTTTGTGTTGGAGTTATGCCAGTACAAACTGATGAGAAAGGTGCAGACACATTTCCACCTGAAACGCTTGAAGAAATGGTAATTACCAAAGCATTGGTTGTTGCCGAAGTACAAGAACCACTTTGAACTACCGCTCTAAAATGTGTGGTTTGAGTTAAAGTACCCGGGCTATATGAATTAGTGGTGTTGGCAATAGTATTGAAAGTTGTAAATGGAGAAACTGCACTTTCCCATCTTACTACATTTCCAGTATTCCCTGATAAAATTAAATTTCCAGGATTTGAACCAGTGCATAATGTGCTTGGACCATTAACGGTTCCAGCAATGGTTGAAGGAACAACATTAATTGAAGCAATTGAAGAAGTTGCTGCTGCACAATTTCCATTTTGAACTATTGCCCTGTATTTGGTAGAATCAGTTAAATTTCCTGTAGTTAACGAATCGGTAGTATTAGCAATTACCGTCCATGTTGTAAATGGTGAAGTAGTTTTTTCCCATCTTAAAATTGAACCATTTTGACCAGACAAAGTTAATGTTCCGCCTGTGTTGCCTGAACAAATAGAAGTTGAGCCAGAAATTGTTCCGCCTACGCTTACTGAATTTACTGTAACTGTGGTTGAAGATGAAGTGGCATTGGCACAACTTCCATTTTGAACTACTGCTCTAAATTGGGTTGTTTGCGTTAATACTCCAGATGTATAAATATTAGATGTATTTGTAATTGGCGACCACGATGTAAATGGAGAAACTGAACTTTCCCAATTTAAAACGTTTCCATTGTTAGCAGTTAATTGCAATAAACCACTTGTAGAACCAGCACAAATTGTAGTTCCTCCTATTACTGAGCCTCCAACGGAAACAGTACTAATTGTTACAGTAGCTGTATCAGAATAAATTGGTGAACAAACACCACTTTGAACTAAGGCCCTATATTTAGTTGTTTGTGTTAAAATACCTGGACTTTGTGAAAGTGTTGTATTTGTTATTTGTGTCCATGAACTATATGGAGCAATAGCACTTTCCCATCTTACAACCGAACCATTTGTTCCATTTAAAGTTAGTGTTCCTGCAGTTGAACCTGAACAAGTAGAAGAAGAACCTAAAATATTTCCAGCAATGGTTGCATTATTAACCGAAACTGTTGTTGGCGATGATGATAAGGAAGGACAAACCCCACTTTGTATTATTGCTCTAAACTGAGTTGTTTGTGTTAACACACCAGATGTATAAGTTGAAGAAGTATTTGAAATTGGAGACCAAGATAAAAATGGAGCAATTGAGCTTTCCCAATTTAAAACATTACCTACATTTCCAGTTAAAGTCAAAGTTCCGCTTGTAGAACCCGAACAAATTGCTGTACCACCAGAAACCGAACCTGAAACCGTACCTGAACTAACGTTTATGTTTGCAGTATCAGAATACAATGAAGCACATACACCACTTTGAATCAATGCACGATACCTGGTATTTTGAAATAAATTTCCTGTACTTAGAATGCTTGATGTATTGCTAATAATATTCCAAGAAGTGAATGGAGCAGTAGCAACTTCCCAACGTAAAATAGTTCCATTAAAACCAGATAAAGTTAAATTTGATGGAGAAGAACCTGAACAAATAGTTGTACTACCACTAATAACTCCTCCAACAGTTGGTGAAGAAACATTCATAACTACAAAATTAGAAGTAACAGTAGGTACAATAGCACACGATAAACTAGAAGTAAGTTGACATGTAACGGTATCATTATTCGATAAATTATTATCTAAATAATTAACTGAATTACTACCAACATTTATTCCATTTTTTTTCCATTGATAAACTGGTGTCAATCCACCTGATGAAGAAACTGCTGTAAAAGTTACACCCGTTCCAGAACAAATATTATTTAAATTAGATGTAATAGAAACAGTAACAACAGTGCTAGCAGATTCCCCTAATTGAATAAATCCATTACTTGTAATGCCATTAATTACAGTATTTGTTCCACTTACTGAAGCAAGAGAAGCATTACTCCAAGTTGAACCAATATAAGTTTTACCAATGATATTTGAAATTGTAGTTCCAGAATCAATATCTGCGCTTAAGTATGATAAATTTGCATTAACAACAAAAGGCAATGTACCTACATTTGAAAATTCCCAATTTTTATTAATTGATTTTTCATTGTTTAAGCAACCTGCTGATATCTGAGGATGATCAGTATTACTATTTGTTACTCTAAAATCACCCGCAGTTGAAACTGTTGGAAAAGTTAAAATAACTGGTGCATAACCTGTATTGCTTCCCACAAAATATGTTTTAGAAACATTTACTCCTGTTAGGAAATTCAACTCTAAAGAACCATTTGAAATATAACCTGAAGTTCTAGTAATATTTCCGGTACTTAAAATTTTAAAAGTATTGCTAACAGCATCAACTTTTCCATTTAATAAGCCCAATAAAGTTGAAACCCTAAAAGTAGTATTTGTAAAATTAAAAGTAGTTCCTCCATTGTCAATATTCAATGTTTTAAATTCAGCAGTTGGTGCAGAAGTAGCATTTCTAAATACACCAGTTCCGCTAACGGTTTGGCTAGTTGCAATTGTATAACCCAATCCACCTAAAGTTAAAGTTTGCGCATTGGTTAAAGTACCATTATTTACCAAATTTCCACCAATTACCAATTGACTTGCATTTGTTTGGCGCAACTCAGAACCTGAATTAATTGTTACATTTCCTTTAATATACAAACCAAAAGAACCAGATGAAAATGAAGGTGAAACCCAGCGACCTGCTGCATTGCCAGCGTTAATTATCACGTTTTGGATTGGAACAATTCCACTTTTTCTATTATCAACATTAAAACCGCTATTATTTCCGGTAGTTGAGCTTGAACCGTTACCAAAAATTACAGTATGTGAACCCGAAAATGCAGAGGTGTTTGAAGTGGCATTGATTCTTAAAGTATGGGTTGAAATAACGCTTAAAGATACATGAGGCGGATCTACAAATAATATATTTCCTGCTGAACAATTTATATTATTTGTATTTATATCTAACAAATGAACTCCTTGCAAAGTACTAGTAAATGCTGAACCCGAATTGCCATCTATAGTTATATTACCACCACTTTGGCTAAAAGTAGCTGTTGAATTCATTAAAACATTTCCATTTACAATTAAATTAGCTGTATCCGAAACCGATAAAGTTCCATTAACCAATAAAGTTCTGTTTGAACCGCCTGTATTTCCTATTGAAAATATACCACCCCTTAAGTTTAATGAACCAGTAGAAGCAGATACATTAACACCTGCATAATCTAAACCGTTAGTATTAATAGTACCACCAGTTTGAGTTATGTTTCCTTCACACAAAATATTTTTTGTTATGTTCAATGTATTGTTAGCAACACTTAATGTTCCGCCTGATAAAATGGCAATTGAATCACAAGCATTTGAGCTTGATGAAGTATTTAAATTTACTACAAAAGGCGAAGGAATTACAACTGTATTACTTGAAGAAGGAACAGCATTGTTATTCCACGTTAATGGATTATCCCAACTGCCGTTTGCTACTGCAATAAATGTTGGAGTTAAAGAATTTGAAGAAGTATTTACTCCAACATAAAAAGTATCGTTTTGAATTCCTCCTAGTACTTGTATTTGACTAAAAAGGCGAGAAATAATAGGAGCATTTAATGACCCAGTACCTGTACTTGTTCCACCACTGCTTAAAGATGGCTTCATAAAACGCAACTGAGCTAAGCTAGAAACAGCACCCAAACCTTGCATATTTGCACTTATTTGTAAACCAAAAAACGAAGGAACTGTAATTCCTGAAGAGTTAAAAATCCAGTTTGAATTGCTTACTCTATTTATACTATCTCCACCATCAAAAACACTTGGACTAATATTGGTATTTCCAGAAACATTTATGTGTCGTACCACAAAATTTCCACCTGTAGTTATTGGGTTTCCATCTGAGTTTAAGGTTACACTTCTATCTTGATTACTTGATAAAATTGGAAATCCGTTTAAAACAGAATTGTCTAAAATAGATGAAGTAGCATACCATCTTCCAAATGTTCCATTATTTCCCATTTGTACATATCCTGAACTTCTAATTAATAAACCAGTTTGTGTTATATTACTACCGATGTTTAAATTATTGTTTCCAATATTTAAATTAACACTTCCTAAATTTAAAGTATCTAATACGGTTACGTTTCTATTGGTTGTTAAACCATTTAAATCTGTTAAAGTTAAACTACTTAATGCAATGG
Organism: Bacteroidota bacterium; assembly: GCA_037141455.1. Lineage (GTDB taxonomy): Bacteria > Bacteroidota > Bacteroidia > UKL13-3 > UKL13-3 > JAAFJM01. Next base: position 9,023 of record JBAXCN010000061.1, on the reverse strand, counting down.
AACCAGTTGGCATTTCATTGAAAGAACCGGTTTGAAGACTAGATGATGTAGGGGCATAAATGAATCTGTGTGATGTAAATGTAGGATCGAATAATGGAATTACATTAAATGAACCAGCCGGAGTTAATTCATCTACACCACCAATTTGTACTGTTCCTCTCGAAAAAGTTGAACCAATAATTAATGACCCATTTGTGGTTAAAACTCCGCTTAACAAATTAACTCTAATTGCTTTACCAAAACTAGTTAATGAACTTGTAACTCCATTGGGATTGTTAATAGTTAAATTTGCTAAATTATTAAATGTACCTGCACCCGAAATTGTTTGGTTAACAGTTCCATTAAAATTTACTAAACCAACAATTGGAGCACTGATAATAGGAAAGTTACCAATTATTTGACCGTTTAAAACTAAGTTTCCTAACAATGTTAAATTTCCTCCAGTTACACCCGATGCTGGCAACAATGAAGTATTACTTTCTATTGTTAAATTATTTCCTACAATAAAAGTACCTACAATTCTAGCTAATCTACCAGATGATAAATCAAAACGACAATCTAAAGTAACATTATACAAAGGTACAGTAGAAGTTAAACCAAAGCCTGCTGTATTAATAGCACTAGCTCCTGTTCCATTTTGCAAACCATTCCCAATTTTTAATAATCCACCAGTTATACTTTTAACTCCTCCAAGTAAAATATTTACTGAAGTATTATTGTTTAAAGTTTGAGGACTAATTACATTAATAGTTCCACCTGTCCAACTTACATTACCACTTGCACCAAAAAGCAAAGCAGCTGTAGTATTTGGTAATGCATTAGCACCACTAATAGGATTTATATTAATATTTCCCCCAGTCATAACAAAAGTTCCTGTATTGTTATGCGAAAAGCCACCTAAAATATTAATAGTTCCACCATTCATTCTTAAAAATGTATTATTTAAAGTTAGAGTAGAATTACCATACCCAATATTTAGCGTACCACTATCCATTTGTAATTCACCAGTTAAGTTATAGGGAGTTGTAAAAGTAAATCCAGGAGGAGTAATAGTTGAATTAATTATTGCACCACTATGGTTCATCCATAATTTAGCATTTGTACTACCAACTATTGTGGAACCAAAAGTGCTTCCATAAGGAGTAATATTTAATGGACAAGAAATTTTTAAAGTGCCACTGTTAATATTTAAAGTGCTCGTATTGTTTGATACAAAAACAGTGAATGGAGTAAATACTTCAACTATATTATTTACATTATTATTTTTTTGTAGTTGTAAATTTCTTAACTGAAAAATAGATGGAGAACCAGATATAGTTGCATTTCCATTACCAAACATATTTAATGTAACTCCATTTGTTCCATTGTCAATATCTATAATTCCATTATTTATTATCCCACCATTAGTGGTTGATGCTGTGCTAGCACCACCAACTGACAATGTATTATTTCCAGTTGTAGTAGTTAAACTTCTTACTGCTCCAGTTGAATTTACTTGTAAACTCGTTAATATATTTAAAGTATTTGCAGCTGCACCTTCAAAATGCAAAGCACCGTCAACAGCTAAAAATGTACAAGTAGCATTATTTATATTTAACAAAACTGTATCACCAGCCGAAATTAAAACACTATCGTTAGCTGTTGGAATAGTTCCTGAACTCCAAGTAGCAGTGTTATTCCAGTTTCCATCAGCAATGCTTGAAATTACTGAAGATGGTAAAGTTGTTCCTACGTTATCTTGTTGAGCACTTAAAGATTCTCTAAACGAAAACAACCGCCAATAAACATCGGTATTACTTGGTAATCCGGTTGCATTAAAAACTGTAGTATTTGCGGCTAACTGTTGCACAAAAGTATAAGTAGCACCACCATCAATTGATCGGTATATAGCATATCCAGTTTCATTGCTAGCATCAGTCCACGTTAATGTCATGGCACTATTTGTAATATTTGTAATATTAAAATTAGTAGGTGGATTAGGTGGTGTAGGAATAAATCTATAAGCTCTTTGAGAACCACCAGTATAATTATGAATATTTGGGATAAATGTATTGGAAGTATAAGTATTAGTTGTAGTCGAAGATGTAGATGAAGTATTGTTAGTTGCATTTACACTATGAGCACCTGCTGCTATTTTAAATCCAATATTGAAATCTAAAGGCGCACCTGCAGTTATTTTCATTCTACCATAAACAATTTCTATTGCTCCATTATTTTCGTATAATCTAACTTGAAAAGTATTGGTATCATCCACAACTGATGAATTTATTGACATTCTTAAAAATTCAATTATTCCAACTCTTGAAGGACTGGTGCCTATTACTTTATAGTGAACACGACCAATTGAACTAGTAGTCATACTACTTAATGGTGGTGTATTGGTATTTAACAAAGTACCCAAAAAAGGTGCTATCCTAGTTCCTGAAAATACGGCTCCTGACCATAAAATTGTAGGTGCCACACCACCTCCTAAACCTACCCAACCATTTGGAGTAACTGTGAAGTTAGTGAACCGTGCTCCGCCCGAATAAAAATCGAAGTTTAAATTTGCGGCAGCGCTTGTTGTATTAGTTACTGCGCTTCCTCCTAATACAACCGTAGTTCCTGTAGTCATATCAATATCATCTATCAAACTTCCGTTCGTTCTATTTAATGATGCAGAATTGCTCGTGGAAAAATTATAGTTACTAATGCTTACTTGAGCATTAGTAATTATACTTAGAAATAAAATTGTAACTAAAAGTAAGTTTTTTATCATAATAATATATATTTTAATTGGGGGCAATTTATTAATTTATATCTTTAATTCAATTTATTTGTGTAAAGTTTAAGTTTGTTTTGAGTAATTTTTCATAAAATAGTTAATATTGAAAATGAAAAAAATTACACTTTTAGCATTTTTTATTGCTTTAATTTTTAAGAGTTATGGACAAGATATACGCTCCACTCAATTTGATATTTTAAACTATAATATAAATTTAAACATTAGAAATTTAAGCGCTAAAACCATTTTTGGAAATACTGAAATTAATATTAAATCAGTTAAAAATAATTTAAATAATATAACTTTAGATTTAGCAATTTTAAAAGTTGATTCAATAGTAATAAATAATAATAAACTACCATTTACACAAAACGATTCACAAGTTTTTATTAATACTACCAAAGCTTTCAACTTAAACGATACTTTTTTGATGAATATTTTTTATGGTGGAATTCCTATAACTGATCCAAATTGGGGAGGTTTTTATTTTACTGGAAATTATGCTTTTAATATGGGCGTTGGTTTTAAAGTAAACCCTCATAATTTTGGTAGGGCTTGGTTTCCTTGTGTTGACAATTTTATAGAAAGAAGTACGTATGATTTTCAAATAACTACCGATAGTAATTACATGGCAGTATGCAATGGAATTCCTTTACCTACAACAGTTAATGCTGATAAATCTATAACTTGGAATTGGAGTTTAAAACAAACTATTCCAACCTATTTAGCCTGTGTTGCTGTAAGCAATTATACCACTTTAAAGTATTTTTATAAAGGAAAATCAAAGGATTTTGAAATTATTTTAGCTGCACTTCCAACTGATACTATTAAAGTAAAAGCAAGTATGGTAAATTTAAATAAAGCTTTGCAGTTTTTTGAAGACAAATTTACCGAATATCCTTTTGATAGAGCAGGATATGTAATGGTTCCGTTTAGTGGAGGTGCTATGGAACATGCTACTTGTATTACTTATCCTTTATTTGGAGTAGATGGAACACTGAATTACGAAATTTTAATGGCGCATGAGCTAAGCCACATGTGGTGGGGAAATATGGTTACCTGCGAAAACGAAAAAGAAATGTGGCTAAACGAAGGTTGGGCAAGCTTTTGCGAAGCATTGTTTTTAGAGTTAATGTATGGAAAAGAAAAATTTCATGAAGACATGAACGAAAAACTACTACTCGTGATGCGTTCAGCACATATAAGAGATGGTAAATTTTTAGTTTTAAACCAAATACCAAGTAATGTTACCTATGGCGACCATGTATATAAAAAAGGGGCGCTTACAGTGGCTGCATTGCGATTTTACATGGGTGATACTGCCTTTTATAAAGCTTGCAATAATTATTTGAATAAATACAAATTCCAATCAAGTAATTCAATTTTATTAAAAGATGAATTTCAAAAGTTTACTGCTGTTAACTTAACTAACTTTTTTAACGAATGGGTTTTTACCGCTGGCAGTGCTGCTTTGACTGCTACTTCATATAAAGTAATGATTGGAGATGCCGCAAATTTTGTAGAAATAAATTTAAGACAACACAGTAGAGGCAATAATATTTTATATTCAAATATTCCTTTTAATATTACTTTGTTTGATAAAACTGGTGCAAAGTTTATTTACAACGACTCATTAAATAGTTACGAAAAACAAATTGTAATTCGTGTGCCATATAATTTTTTTACTGAGTTTATTTTGGTAAATGAAAATAACGAACTGCCATTGGCAAGAACTTATAATTTACAAACAATAAAAGGCACTGGTTTAAAAACTTTTCCTGACGCTTTATTAAGTCTAAATGTGCAACAAAATACAGACTCTGCAACTATTTTAGCCGAGCAGTATTGGGTGGGTGCTTCGCAATATGAAGTAACACCAAGAGGAATTAGAATTAGCAATTATAGATTTTGGAATATAGATGGGAGTTTTGAACCTATTAACTTTAAAGGCCAATGTTATTTCAACTACGATGGAACTACGCCAACAAGCGCATCTGCTGGTCATTTAGACCATACTTTGCCTTTTATAAATGAAGATAGTTTGGTGCTTTTATACAAAGCTCCAGGAACAAATTCATGGATTATTCATACCGATAATACAAGAATATCTGGTGGAAGCAAAACTGATAAAACAGGCAGATTTACTACTAATAAAATAGAAAAAGGAATGTATGCAATTGGCGTTTATGATTACAAAGTGGGAATAAATGATTTGATTAAAAAGGAGTCTGGATTTTTAATATATCCTAATCCAACCAAACACCAAATTAATATTGAAATAAGCGAAAAATTATTGCATACCAATGCCATTATTTACGACATGATTGGAAAAGAAGTTCAAAAAGTGACTTTAAATAAACCATTACAAACCATAAATATTGAACAACTTAACAAAGGAACTTATTTTATCAATATTGAAAATTTTGGAAGTAGCTCTTCAAAAAAGTTTATTGTAGAATAGTTTTTTTGATTGTTACCGATTTTGGTGATGCTCCGCTAAACATAAACAAAGGCATAATCACACTTGACTGTAGTAAGCATGCGGTTAATGGTGGAGCTTTTATGGTTAATTGTGAAAAGTTTAACTTCGTTTGTGAGAAATTTACAATCAATTTTTAGGTATAACTCTCTTTTCCTATTGTAGCTAAATATTTTAATTACTGTTTAAAAGGTATATTGGTAAAACTTCCATTGCTTATACTTAGTTCCTTAGTTTCAAATAAGGCATTAAAAGTAAATGTACCCGATATAATGTTGTTAACAGTATCGTATTTAGAAATAATAACCGAACCAAATTTGTTTTGATTGGTGCTGTAGTTTTCTAAATTACCTCCATTTAAAATTGATATAACTCCATAATTAGGGGTGGTTCTACCTATTTCATAAATACCGGTTTTGTTTACACTATTTAAAAACAAAGTTAATCTACCAGCATTTGCAGCGGTATCATCAGTAAATTTTCCATAACTTATTAAGGTTAATTCATTGGGGTTTATACCACCCCTATTTGCAAAATAATCGATACCTGCAACAGCATTACCTTCGGTTTGGGTAGTAACTGCTGGTGCTGATTTCCAACTTTTAGTAGTATTGGCAATCATAATTTGGGCTTTAAAAGCAGTACTATTATCAACCTGATTGTTGGTTACAATTGTATTTTCAGCTTTTTCTTTAGTGCAAGCCATTGCAAAAAATAACAATGAACTTAATACAACAATAGATTTTTTCATTACCATATAACTATTTTTTGGGTGTAATTGTTTTACTCACATGTTGGTTTTTTAGCGAAGCGACTCCAACAAGGTGTTGCAAGCAGCTGAGTCTTTACATTATTAATGTGATACCCTGTAATAAATTAAATAAATAAGGAGTGCGGAAAATGCTGCATAAAGAACTTCTTTAAAAACGTTTACTGTTGTTTCTCCTTTCATTGAATTCATTTTCCTTTGTTCAATATATTTGTCAATGTTTTGATTAATTTTCTCAATGTAATGAACACCTAGGTCTTCGTCTTCCTCTTTTATCCAATCTTCGCTTTGATATTCACCCGCAATATTTGTATATTTTTCGGAGGACAACGCAGATTCAATTATCTTAACTGCAAACCTAATTAGTCCTTCGTCATTTGCATTTATATAACGCAAATGTCCATGTCCGTTAAACGAAAAATAAATGTCTTCGTCTGGAATTTCATTTTTCCATTTGTCAACAAACTCTTGCAATTCTTTTTTTTGTATGTAGTTTAAAGTCATAATTTAGCACAATTTACCCTAATAAAACTTTCCAAGCATCACTCACTTTGTTTTCACTTAGTAAATATTGAGCCAAACGATGGAGTTCTGTTTGTAGTTGTATGGCATCATCTGCAAATCGTTGATGAATTTCCATTACTTCTTTATTCATTCTCTTGTAAATTTCAACACTGTCGTTGTCAGGAATATATTGTTCATTGGCCAACATGCCTAAATCGTTTCCAGTTAAAATGGTACTTAAACGAATATTTTCTGGTAAATTATCAACGCCCATTCCTAAGTTTCTGTTTGGTTTAGGTACTTCAAATAACGAATCTGCATTTGCCCTCACATACCAATCACTTCCCAAGCGCCCAACCAAATCCATTTTATGTTGGTCTATTTTTCCATCTAAATTTAAAACCGAATCATCAATATGCATCAAAATAATTTCGCATATAATTAAATTTCCAGCCCCACCTTCATTGCCAGTTTCTATAATTTCGCGCACTTTACATTCAAACTGAACCGGACTTTCTTTTACCCTAAATGGTTTTACTTTTTCGGATGCCAATGCTGTAAAACCTGCTTTTACAAATTCATCTACCCCTTTTGGATACTCGCAACTAGCCAAACTCATTTGCTGTACCATGTTATAATTTACTACATTTATTACTACTTCTTTGGTAGCAATTGCATTTTCTAAAGTATGCTTAATGGTATTGTCGCGCACCCTGCGAGCAGGCGAAAATATTAGCGTTGTAGGATTAGAACCAAAAATATTGAAGAAACTAAACGGACTTAAATTAGCATTTCCATCTATATCTATTGTGCTTGCAAAACATATAGGGCGAGGTGCAATGGCAGTTAACAAAGCATTATGAAATTCGCCTAATGGTAGTTCTTTGGGTGTGATGGTTTTCATGTTTTTGATTGAAAGATTACAAAATTAGAAGATTAAAAGATTGTGTTTTGAATTGTTAAATAGTTGAATTGTTAAATAGTTGAATTGCTAAATTGTTATGTCAGTTCGAGCGGAGTCGAGAACGGTTCTCGACTACGCTCGAACTGACTTTAGATTATTTTTTAATTAATTGACTGTAGCTAGTTGCTAGAAGCCATTCTAACTCACAGTTATTAAAAAATAGTTCTTTTTACCTTTTTGGGCTATTATAAATTTGTTGTTAATTAAGTTATTGATTGAAATAGTTTCCGTTTCGTTTTCAACTTTGGTTTTATTAATGCTCACTCCTCCCCCAACTATCATTTTCCTAGCTTCGCTTTTTGAAGGAAATACTGCTGCTTTTTCGGCTAATAATTCAACTACATTTAACCCATTTTCTATATCAGTTATAGCTATAGTAAATTGTGGTACACCCGAAAATATATCTAAAAATGTCTCTTCATCTAATTGAGCAAAAGCATCAGCAGTAGCATTTCCAAATAAAATATTAGATGCTTCTATAGCAGTATTATAATCAGCTTCACTGTGCGTTCTAATGGTAATATCTTTGCCCAATGCTTTTTGTAAAATACGTAAATGTGGCGCTTTGGCATGTTCTTCTTTCAATGCTTCAATTTCGGGTTGGGTTAACAACGTAAAAATATTAATCCAATTGGCTGCATCGCTATCGCTTGCGTTTAACCAAAACTGGTAGAATTTATAAGGTGATGTTCTCTTTCTATCTAACCAAACAGCACCACTTTCGGTTTTTCCAAACTTAGTACCATCGGCTTTTTTTATTAATTGCGTGGTCATGGCATAAGCCTCGCCAGCATCTTTACGCCTAATTAATTCAGTACCGGTAACTATATTTCCCCATTGGTCGCTGCCTCCCATTTGCACTTGGCAGTTAAGGTTTTTCCATAAATAGTAAAAATCGTAACCTTGCACCAATTGGTATGTAAATTCTGTAAAACTCATTCCTGTATCGCCCTCTAATCGCTTTTTTACCGAGTCTTTAGCCATCATGTAATTTACAGTAATATGCTTACCAATATCGCGAATAAAATCAAGGAAAGTAATGCCTTTAAACCAGTCGTAATTATTTACTAAAATTGCTCCTGTTTCACCAGCGTTAAAGTCTAAAAAATGACTCAATTGTTTCTTCAAACAATCTTCGTTATGTCTTAATATATCTTCTGAAAGTAAGTTGCGTTCATCGCTTTTGCCTGAAGGATCACCAACCATTCCTGTAGCCCCTCCTACCAATGCTACCGGTTGATGGCCTGCACGTTGAAAATGAATCAATGTCATTATTTGTGTTAAATGTCCAACGTGCAAACTATCAGCAGTTGGGTCAAATCCTATATATCCGCGCGTAACTTGTTTGCTCAGTAATTCTTCTGTTCCTGGCATTACATCGTGAAGCATGCCTCGCCACTTTAGTTCTTCAATAAAATTCATGTTTGTATTAAAATCGAGTGCAATAATAAGAGTTATTGTTGAATTGTTAAATTGTTGGATTGTTATATTGTTGGATTGTTATATTGTTGGATTGTTATATTGTTGGATTGTTATATTGTTG
>JBAXCN010000060.1:0-19712 GCA_037141455.1 Bacteroidota bacterium | reverse complement strand
TCGTAAGTTAAGTTACGTTGTACAAATGAAATAACTGGAGCCATTAATCGAATATCCCAACATTTACCTAACCTAAAATTAGTTACAGCTCCTAATCCTATTCCAGGAAAATTAGTAACAGAAACATTTCGCATGGTATCGGTCGCAAAAAAACCAGGTCTTGTTTCCACTTGCAACCTTCCAATGTTTGACGCTAATGTAAATCCAAAATGAACTTTTTGTTGGTCGTATTGTGGAAGATTTGGCTGCGCTTTTATTAAATTTACACTACTAAAAAGTACTAAGAAAGTATTAACTAATTTAAATTTCAAATTTTTCACTTTTATTTTTGGGCTACGTAAATGGTACAAGTACCGAATGTTAAAGGTTTTACAATAATATTGTTAAAACCGCAATTACGCAAGTGATTTGCAAAATCATTTCCTTCTGGAAAATACTTTACACTTTCAGGCAAATATTTATATGCATTGCCACTATTTTTATTAATTAAAACAGAAATATTGGGCAAAAAAAATTTAAAATAAAATCCAAATAATTGTTTGATAGGAAATGTTTTTGGATTAGAGAACTCGAGCACAACAAGCTTACCTCCTACTTTTAAAACCCTATTTATTTCAGAAAGTCCTTTATCTAAATTTTCGAAATTTCTAACCCCAAAACTAACTGTTACGGCATCAAAGTAGTTTTGTTCAAAATTTAAATTTTCACTGTCTCCTTTTACTAACTCTATTTTTAGATCTAAATTTGCTTTAGAAATCTTTTTTCTGCCTACCACAAGCATTTGTTCCGACAAATCTAATCCTATAATTTTTTTAGGATTTAACTGTTTATTTATTTCTAAAGCTAAATCGGCTGTGCCTGTTGCAACATCTAATATTAATTGAGGATTTGATTCAATTAAATAGGATATTGCTTTTTTGCGCCATAAAGTATCTATTCTTAATGAAAGGAATCTGTTTAAAAAGTCGTAGCGAGGTGCAACGCTGTCAAACATTTCTTCTACTTGAATTTTCTTCGATTTATCCGATGTGTAATCTGGTTTTACTTCTTTCATTCACTTTTTTGCGTTGCAATATTAATTAATTGAATTGCGAACTCTTTGAAAAAACTCTCTCAACGCAGTTGGTTTATCTTTATTTTCGTTTTGTACTTTTTCTAAAACTTCAATAGCACCTAAAATATGTGTTAGCTGCTCTCCTTCATCATCGCCTATTACTTCAATTTTTAACGGTTCTTCGTTTAAAATATTTTGTTCTGCTATTGTCAATTCTTCTAACGAATAATTTTCGACTAATAGTTTAATTGCTGGTATTTTCATTTATAAATTAGTTTAATAAAGCAATCATTTTTTCAACTCCTTCTTCTTTTGCAGTTGTGTCTGACGATAAAACTTTTCCATCTTTAATTACCACAAAGTAAGGCAAGTTTGTAACCCCACCAAATTTTCTTGCTTCAGGATTTTCTTCTGCATTTATGTCTAAGAACATTACATCACTATATTCTTCTTTATTCGATATTTTTGAAAATTTAGGTGCAAATAACCTACAGGTGCCACACCAGTTTGCAAAATACTTTATTACTATTTTCGAATTGTTTTCTATTATGCTATTAAATTCTGAATCAGTTACTTTAGTTACCATTTTTATGTTTTTTTTGTTTGATTTTAACATTCAAAAGTATGAATTGTTGTTGTTAATTTAACATGATTTTTATGTAATAGTTTTAAAAATAATGAATTAAACTTGAAACATGATAAAACGAGCATTTGTTTATGGTGATTTACTTTTTGAAAGTATATTGGTTCTTGATAAGGAAATTCAATATGCAAAAAAGCATTATGATAGGTTGACAAAAAGTGCTGGAATATTAAAAATGGAACTTCCAGAAAAATTTGATTTTGATAGTTTCAAACAAAGTATTATAAACGAAATAAATGGAAAAACAAATTGTAGGGTTCGATTTGTATTACATAGAAATAGTTTAGGATTTTATTTACCCAATACCAATAGAACTGACTATATAGTAGAAGTATTTGATATACCAGAAAACTGGAAAAGTGAAAATGAAAAAATAAAAAAAGTAGGTGTTTTTACTGAGCAAAAAAAAGCAATTGGCCCTTATTCGAATTTAAAAACGGGCAATGCATTAATATATGTTATGGCCAAAATTTGGGCAAAAGAAAACGGATTAGATGATGCTTTAATTTTAAACCAAAATGGCAATATTATTGAGGCTGCTAGTTCGAATATTTATTGGAAAAAAAACAATATAATATATACTGTGCCATTATCGGAAGGTTGCATTGCTGGTGTTTCAAGAGAAGTATTTATTGAAAGTTGCAATGCCAAAAACATACCAATTATTGAACAAATTTGCACTACGGAAGATTTAAAAAATGCTGATGAAATATTTATGAGTAATGCTTCAACAGGAATAAGTAGCATAGAACTTGCATAAAAAAAGCCGTTTTAAAAACAGCTTTTTTTATTTTAAAGTTATAAACTTAAGTTAATATAACATAAAAGGCATGAACAACACCGGGTAACCAACCCAAAAGTGTAAGTATTATATTTATTAATACTGGAGTGGTTTCCCAGTTAGTATGCAAACCTACCGCTACTGGTGGAATAAATACTGCTAATACATACAATAAAACTTTATCTACTTCTGTTCCGTTTTTTTGAGCTTGATTAAACTGGTTGTAAGCCATGCTAAACAATCTCTTTTTTTCTTTAAGCGAAAGCTTTTTAATTTCAGTTTTCAAAGCATCTGGTGTAATAGTGTTAATGTTTTTAGCTGTAAAATTATACAACATTTCTGCAGTATATCCTTTAATTACTGTGTTGGTTTTTGCACTTAAGCTTAATGTTCCAAAAGCAATTAAAATGGTTAGTAATAGAATTGTTTTTTTCATAATATTTAATTTTATTAATTTGTTAGTTGGCAATATATATTGATATTTTTATAATACACATTGCTTATAAAATTTTTTATTCACATTTTTTTTAAATTGCTTCTGCTACTACAAAAGTACTTCCCCCAATAAATATTAAATCAGAAGATTTTGCACTTAGTTTTGCAGCATTTACAGCTTGTTCAACAGTTTTGAAAGCATAACCTTCTAGTCCAATTTCTTTGGCTTGTGTTTGTAATTCAACTTCATTTAAAGCACGAGGCAATTGAGCTTTGCACCAATAATAAGTGGCATTTTTCGGAAGTAATTTTAAAATTTTAGTAATGTCTTTGTCTTTCACCATGCCAATAACCATATGCAATTTATCATAAGATTGCATCGCTATTTGTTCTACAATATATTCAACACCATTTAAATTGTGACCAGTATCACAAATAATGGTTGGGTTAGTTCCTAATATTTGCCATCTACCCATTAAACCAGTATTAACTATAACATTTTCAAATCCTTTTTCTATTGTTTTAAAATTATTTATAAACCCTAAATTTTGTAATTGTTTGCAAGCAACTAATACAGTTTTAAAATTGTTTTTTTGATAAAAACCTCCAAGCGGACAATTTAAAGTATATTTTATATTTTTAAAATCAGTATCAAATTCGTTTTCAAACAATTGATTGGGTTTAAATTGAAAGGTAACTCCATTTAAAGAAGTATTAAAACTTTCAATTTCTATTTGCTCTTGAGCAAATATTAAATTGGCATTACACTCTTTGGCTTTGTTTATAAATACTTGGTTAATTTCATCGTGCTTTTCGCCAATAACTATTGGGGTAAATGGTTTAATAATTCCAGCTTTTTCAAAAGCAATTTTGGGTAGAGTATCTCCTAATAAATCCGTATGATCCCAACCTATATTTGTAACAACACTTAATATAGGATTTATAATATTTGTTGAATCCAATCTTCCTCCAAGACCAGTTTCAATTACCGCTATATCTATATTTTGTTTTGCAAAATAATTAAAACACAAAGCCACTGACCATTCAAAAAATGAAGGCGAAATTTCATCAAATAAAGTTTTATGCTCTTGAACAAAATCAACAACTTCATTTTCAGGAATCATGACACCATTAATTTTTATACGTTCCCTAAAATCCTTTAAATGTGGCGAAGTATACAAGCCCACTTTTAATCCATTTTCCTGCAATATTGATGCTAATAAATGACTACTTGAACCTTTGCCGTTTGTGCCCGCAATATGTATACTTTTGAAATTTTCTTGAGGGTTATTTAATGCATTGCAAAGTAACACTGTATTGGTAATATCTTTTTTATATGCAGCTGCTCCAATGCGAGTGAACAATGGCAATTGTTGGTATAAATAATCTAAAGTTTGTTGGTAATTCATTTAATATTTTTTGATTTAGAGATTTTTGATTTGAGGATTTGAAAATTGCAAAAATTGAAAGATTTATGAAATAAAAATTTCGAATTTCGTTTTTCGTTTTTAGAATTTTCTAAACCATTTCATAAACTTTTCCTGGTAATGAACGAATAAATCCTTTAAACTCTAAATCAAGTAATTTATAAGAAAGAAAACCACTTTCAAATCCTAAATCAATAGAAATTTCATCAATTGCTATTTTAGTTTTTTGTTTAATATAATCTACAATCTTAGTTTCATCTGAGTCTAAGTCCAATATTAATTTATGTTGTTTTGGTTTTATTTTTTTTTCAATATCCCAATTCATTAATTCAATTAAATCTGAAGGCTTAGTAATCATACTGGCTTTATTTGCTTTAATTAAATAATTGCATCCTTGCGAGAAGGAATCATTTACTCTTCCGGGCAAAGCCATAATATCTTTGTTGTAACTATTGGCTATTTCAGCAGTTATCATTGAGCCACCTCTCGAAGCAGTTTCCACCACAACTAATACATCGCAAATGCCAGCAACAATTCTATTTCTAGCAGGAAAATTTTGAGGATCGGCTTTTGTTTTACTTAAATACTCAGTTAATATTCCTCCATTATTTATCATTTGGTTGGCTACATTTTTATGATCTCTTGGATAAATTTCATCTAAACCATGAGCTACTACACCTACTGTAGGTAAGCTTTCATTAATTGCCGCTTTGTGACTTTGAACATCAATTCCGTATGCAAGCCCACTTACAATTAAAGCATTGGTTGTTTTTAACTCTTTTAATAAATTATCTGTAAATAATTTACCATATTCAGTTGCGTTTCGGGTTCCAATTACTGATACTATTTTAGTATTATTTAAATCGGCATTGCCTTTATAAAAAAGTAACATTGGAGCATCTTCAATTTCTTTTAACCTACTTGGATAATCTTTATCTAAAAAAAATAGCGGTTTTATATTATTTTTTTCAATGAACAATAATTCTTTTTCTGCTCTATCAAAATCCTTAAATGAAATTATACTTTCAGCTATAGTTATACCTACTCCTGGAATTTTTAAAAGTTTAGATTTATTTTGTTTAAAAACCTCTTCTACTCCTCCACAATAACTAATCAAAGTTTTTGCAATAACGTTTCCAACATTAGGAATTTGTTTTATTGCTATTTGGTAAAATAATTGATTGTTAAGACTCACTTATATTGTAAAATTTAAATAGTATGTTGCTTCAAATGTTTTGAAGGGAGCCAATTTAATTATTCCTTTTTTAAAATCAATGTCTTCATTAAAATCTATCTCGTCAGCATAACCCAACCAAGGCTCTAAACAAATAAAATCTTCATTTCCTTTTTTTGCCCATATTCCTAAATCGTTAAAATCGTTAAAAATACAGTCTATTTTAAAGTTAGAGTTTTTATGTATTAAGCTTATTTTTTTAAAAGAAGTGTTTTTAACTACTATAGCGTCTTTATCAAATAATTCATTATTTAGTTGTAGTTTAGAATTATTTAAATACAAAATTTCACTTTCGTTTGAAAACAATCCATCCTTTAATAATTTCCTATTTATATTATTAACTGTATAAAAATCTATTTCATATTCGGTTAAATTGGAATTTGGCAATTTAAATGCAGGATGAGCGCCAACACTAAATGGCATAACTTTATTATTTAAGTTTTGAACCTTGTAAGTAATTTTTAATTGATTTTCTATTTCAGTAAACGAGTAAATGATATAAAACTTAAACAAAAATGGATATTTTTTTAAAGTTTCGTCATTATGAATTAATAAAAAGGTTAAACTATTATTGGTTTTTTCTACTAAATCAAAATCATGGTCTCGAGCAAATCCATGCTGACCCATCACATATTCTTTTTGGTCTATTAAAATCTTATCATTATTTAATTTTCCAACAATAGGAAACAAAACAGGCGCATGCCTATTCCAAATTAGTGGATTTGCGCTCCATATAAATTCATATTTATTAGTTAAATGAAAAAAGTGCGACATCTCTGCGCCTTTTTTTTCAACAATTAGTTGAAAACTATTTTTTTTTAGTACATAATTACTGTCTATCATAGTCAATTTAAATAAATTAAAACACCGCTTGTCATACCATGCATACAACTCCAAAAAAATGTTAACAATAGGTAGACATGTGTTTGAAAATAAAATATATTTGTAATGTTTAAAGCAATAATAAACAAAATTTAAATGCTAAGTATCACACGAATTTTTAAAGTCCTTCTGGTTACAATTTTACTCACCTATACGGTTGTTTCATTCCAATCGATTATAGATGGGTTCCAATTTGCTGTGGATACAATAGATTTCATATTGAAACCGATAAAATCACTATTAAAAAATTTGTAAGGTGGATAATTTTGTTACATTTGCCACATTCAAAAATAAAAACAAATATTATGGGAAAAGGTGATTTAAGATCGAAAAAAGGTAAAATGAAAAATAAAAGTTTTGGTAAATTGCGCAGTAAGCGTGCATTATCTGCCAAAAATAGAATTCATACAAAAGCTGCTTAAGCCAATGCTTCGGTGGTGGAATTGGTAGACACGCCACCTTGAGGGGGTGGTGCTTGCAAAGGTGTAAGAGTTCGAATCTCTTCCGGAGCACAATTCGTAAAAATATTAAATCAGCATTTTTTAATGCTGATTTTTTTTTGATCAAATTTTACAAAAACAATTTTGTGATGTTTTTTTATTAAAATTAAGCGATGGAAATAAATACATTCGCTACATTCGCAAAACAACTATTAAAAACATTTGGAGCTTAGAAGCATGCAACCAACAATACGATCCAATGGATGTAAACATTAACGATGTGCAACACTGTTGGATTTTAAAAGGATCAATAAAAAAAGATTTAATATAATATGAAAAAAATAATTACATTCATTGCAATATCAATATTATTATTTGGTTGCACCAAAGAAGAACCAGCAGAAGAAAAAATGAATAGTATGATGTATGAAGTTACTAGTGCTTTTATTGGTTATGATATTGTTTATTTAACTACAGGCGGAGCAACATTAACTATTAAAGGTGGTGGTTCATTTAAATATATAGGTGAATTTAAAGGCACAAAATATTTATATTTATCTGTTAACTTTACCAAACCAGATAACAATAATACAGTTACGCTTAAAATTTATAAAAATAATGTGGTAGTAGCACAAAGAACTACAACCACATCGGCAACACTTAGCGGAAATTATTAATTATAATATGAAAAAAATAATTACAATAATCATTTTCCTTACCTCGGGAATATGTTTTGCGCAAAACCCATACAACTATCTAAAAATAGACAATGGCCAATTGGTGTACGAATGTATATTTAACATTGATTCCATTTCGGCTGGTAAAATAGATACCTTATTGCAGCAACAATTACCAACCGCCAAAGGCATAACCAATGTACAAAGCAACAATGGCGTTATTACATGTAGTATTGTCGATTTAATAGTTAATTATAAAAAGTATGGTGGTACCGCAATGGGCACAGCCATGTTTTTAAACGATCCGTTTACAGCCAATGTTTCTATACAAATAAAAGATGGTAAATACAAAGTAACAGTAACCAATATTGTATTTAATTTAGTGGTACCAACAGCTTATGGAATAAGCCATGTAAAACAAGCAGCTGAAACCACCTTTTTAAAAAACAGCAGCACCGAATTTAAAACACGCGATAAATTAATAGAAGCTGGCAAATACATGGAACTACAGTTAAATGATATATTTACCATAAAAACCATTCAAAAAACCGACTGGTAACACCTCCCCAAAACTCCCCCAACCCCCTCCCGATTATGGCAAAATTCATACAAATTGCAAATTGTAAAACATTAATAAACAGTACATTTAAAAAATTTCAATGTGTTAATTCTGTTTCTCTTCCGGAGCACAATTCGTAAAAATATTAAATCAGCATTTTTTAATGCTGATTTTTTTTTGATTATTTATTTCAAAAACATTTATTTAATGTTTTTTTTATTAAAATTGAAGAATATGAAAGCCCCATTAATAAATAAAATTAAAGAATTAGCATTAAACAATAAATCAGATATTATTAGCGTTAGAAGACATATTCATGCCAATCCTGAATTATCATTTGAAGAGTTTAATACTAAAAATTACGTTTTAGATTTACTTAAAAATATAGGAGTTACAGATGTTGAGGTAAAAGCAAAAACAGGAATAGTGGCTTTAATAAAAGGAAAAAATCCAATCAAAAAAACAATTGCATTAAGAGCCGATTTAGATGCCCTACCAATAATTGAGGAAAACGATGTAATTTATAAATCAAAAAACATAGGTGTAATGCATGCCTGCGGACATGATGTGCATACTGCTAGTTTGCTTGGTGCTGCAAAAATTTTGATTGAACTTAAAAATGAATTTGAAGGAACTATAAAATTAATTTTTCAGCCGGGCGAAGAAAAACTTCCAGGTGGAGCTAGTTTAATGATTGCTGATAAAGCATTAGAAAATCCTTCACCTTCAGCTATTTTTGGACAACACGTGATGCCTTTAATTCCGGTAGGAAAAGTAGGTTTTAAAAGTGGCTTGTATATGGCTAGCAGCGATGAACTTTTTATAAAAGTAATTGGTAAAGGTGGGCATGGTGCTATGCCTCATTTAAATATTGATCCAGTAAGTATTGCAGCTCAAATAATAGTATCACTTCAGCAAATTGTAAGCAGGTTTGCTCAACCAATTATTCCAACTGTACTATCATTTGGAAAAGTAATAGCTAACGGTGCTACCAATGTAATTCCAAATGAAGTTTTAATTGAAGGTACTTTTAGAACTTTAGATGAAAACTGGAGGACAATTGCCCATGAAAAAATGATAAAAATGGCTACTTTAATTGCTGAAAGTATGGGTGGAAAATGTGAGTTTGAAGTACGCAAAGGTTATCCATTTTTAAAAAACAATGAAGCAATGACAATAAAAGCAAAAGATGCTGCAATTGAATTTTTAGGAAGTGAAAACGTAGTTGATTTGGATACTTGGATGGCGGCTGAAGATTTTGCTTACTATTCCCAATTAATGCCTGCTTGCTTTTACCGATTAGGAACTAGAAACGAAGACCTTGGACTAACTTCATCAGTTCACACTCCTACTTTTAATATCGATGAAAATGCTTTGGAAATAGGTAGTGGATTAATGGCTTATTTAGCAATTAATGAATTAGGTAATTAACAATACTTGTAAGTTTACCAAGCTTGTTCACCAATTAAAGGTACAAATTTAAAATTTTCTAAAACAATTTCTTCGTACGTATTTATAGATGTTTTAATTATACTATGCATTTTTTGAATTTTGTTGTCGCCAACCGGAATAATTAAAATACCTCCTATTTTCAATTGATTAATGAGTGATTCTGGCAAAACAGGTGCTCCAGCGGTTACTATTATTTTATCAAATGGAGCAGCACTTTCATACCCCTTACTGCCATCACCCAAAATACACGTTGCTTTATATCCAAATTTAGCAATTCTATTATGTGCTTTTTTAAACAATTCTTCTTGTCTTTCTATTGTAAATAAATCAACTCCTAATTCCAATAAAATAATAGATTGATAGGCTGAACCTGTTCCAACTTCCAATACTTTATCGCCTTTTTCTATTTGTAAAAGTTGTGTTTGATATGCAACTGTGTATGGCTGGCTTATAGTTTGTCCAGCATCAATTTTAAAAGCTTTATCTTGGTAAGCGTGTGTTCTAAACTCGGGCTGAATAAAAAAATGGCGAGGAATTTTATACATTGCTGCTAATACCTTCTCATCAACTATTCCTTTAGTTCTTAGTTCTTCAACCAATCTTTTCCTTGCTCCTCTGTCTTTGTAAGTATCTTCCATTATTGCTCTGCAAAATAATAAAGTTTTTTATACATAATTTTTCATTTTAAGTTTAAAAACAATTTGCATGTGAACAATTTATAATAATATACAAAAACTATAAAATGTAGTAAATGTGTTCAATTTTTATGTAAAAAACAATGTCGCTGTTTAAAGTTTAGATACTTAAATCAAATTATTAAATGGTGTTAGCCCTTAGATTTGTTTTTGATTTAACAACCAATTTATATAACATGATTCAAATAGGTATTGCAGGTGCAAACGAGTTAAGTAAAAAACACATTGAAAAAATATTAGAAATTAATGATTTTAATTTGGTAGGATTTTACGACCATGATGAACAAAGCAGTAACTATATTAGCAATACTTTTGGTTTAAAAAAATTTGATTCCTATGCTGATTTATTGGCAAACTCACAAGCAATTGATATACTTTCACCAGTTGGCACGCATTATAAATACGCATTAAAAGCCATAGAAAGTTGCCGACACGTATTTATAGATAAAGTTTTAAGCGAAAATTTAGAGGAAGCAAAAGAACTAGCCAACTTAGCTTTTGAAGCAAACATTCAATTGCATGTAAGTAGGTACGAAAGATTTCATCCTAATTTCCAATTACTAAAAAAGCTCTTAAATAATCCATTATATATTGAGTCGTTTAAATTCGATCCACACATTATAAACCTTTCACCTGATAACTTAGTTTTTGATTTATTGTTAAATGAATTAGAGTTAGTTTTAAATATAGTTAAAGCCAATGTTTTAAAAATACGAACTACCGGGGCTTGTATGCACAGCGATGTTATTGATTTTATAAATGTTAGAATTGAATTTGATAATGGTTGCGTTTATAATATGGTAGGAGGTAGTTTTAAATCGGACCAAAAAAACAAAATACGTTTCTTTCAAAAAAATAAAACTTATGGTTTTGATTTAAGTAACTTCAGAATTTCAGTTTTGAACTCAAGTGAGGAAATAAATGAAACTCAAGAAGAACAAATACTTAAAAATACAGGCAAAAATACCAACGAAATGATAAAACGCGAATTGGAACATTTTGCTCAAAACATTACGTACCAATCGTTAAGACTAAGAACATATTACGATAACTACCAAGCCATAGAAGTAGCACATCAAATTATCGAAAATTTAATGAAAAACAAACGTTAAGTTTTCATTTAAAATAAAAATAAATTCAATTATTAGGCTTTTAATGCTTTTGTAATACATTTGTGGTTATATGCCTTTTCGCAATCAGTTTTTTATATTAATTTCATTGTTTTTTGTAGCTTGTTCTACCGAAAAATCAACAATTCCATCCTACATTTATGTTAATAAATTTAAGTTAAGTACTAATTTTATTTCTGAAGGTGATACTTCTATAGATGTGCAAGATGTTTGGCTTTATCAAAACAACGAGTTTAAGGGTTCATTTGGCTTGCCTGCTTACATTCCACTTATTGAAAAAAATAAAACCAATTTAACATTAAGAGCTGGAGTAAAACGATCGGGGCAAGATGACCAAAGACTTCAATATCCACTTTTTACTGATTACGACACCACAATTACTTTGGCAAATTTAAAAAGTGATACCCTATTTCCTGTTGTTTCATATTTGCCAAATTGCAAGTTTCCTTTAATTCAGGATTATGATGGAAACACAGAATATTTTTCTATTTTTCAGAAAAAGAATGGCGATAGTATAATAAGAATTAGTAATGATCAAGCATGGAAATTAAATAACAATTGTGTTAAAATTCAATTGGATGACTCCACTTATCAACTCAATTATATTTCAAAAGAATTTCAAAATTTACCCTCAAATGGAATTCCTATTTACTTAGAAGTAGATTATAAGTGTACGAGTAGTTTTTTTATGGGATTAAATGTAATTTATACCGATGGCACTTCGAGGGGTTATAGTGTTTTAACTGCAAATTCGACCAACGGATTATGGCAAAAAATATATTTAGACTTGGCTACTGAAATAGGAACTGAAATAGCTCAGAGAGGTGCCGGAACTAAATTTCAAATATTTTTTAGGATTGAAAAAAGTGGTGAACCTTTAAAAGACAATACCAATCTGTATTTAGATAATATTAAACTAATTCACTTTTGAGAACTAAAAGAAAATTTCATATAATTTTATTAGTTGCTATGGATGCAGTAACCGCTGCATTTGCATGGTCGTTATTTTTTGCTTACAGAAAAATGTTTATTGAAACAGATATTTATGGTAAAATTGATATTGTAATAGACAAAAATTTTTATTTAGGCTTAATTTATATACCAGTATTTTGGGTTTTCCTTTATTTTTTGGCTGGCAATTACAAAGATGTTTGGCGCAAATCGCGCATAAAAGAACTTTCAAAAACATTTAGTATTTCAATAATTGGTGTAGTTTTATTGTTTTTTACTTTATTGCTCGATGATGTTGTAGGCAACTACCAAGCCTATTACCGAACTACTGTTACTTTATTTTTATTGCATTATGTAATTACTGTTTCGCTCAGGGTGTTTTTTGCAACTTATATTATTAATCAGTTACGTAAACGTATTTTAGGTTTTAATACTTTGGTTATTGGCAATAACAATAGAACATTAACATTGGTAGATGAATTGAACAATAAAACCAATGCACAAGGTTTTTTAATTAAAGGTTACGTAAGTGCTAATAATATTAACGCAAACGAACACAAACTAAATGATTCTTTAACATTTTTAGGAAATTACAGCCAACTTCAAACTATAATAAGCCAATATCAAATAGAAGAAGTAATAATTGGAATAGAAAGCAATAACCACAAAGAATTAAATATTATTACCGATTTATTGGAAGATGAAAATGTAATTTTAAGAATCATTCCAGATACCTACGATTTGAGGAGTGGCTCTGTAAAATTGGATAATGTGGTAGGAACTGCATTAATTGAAATTAATCAAGATGTAATGCCTCAATGGCAAAAATTAATTAAAAGAATTTTAGATGTCATTATTTCCTTAGTAGTTTTAATAGGACTTTTTCCCTTATTTTTATTAGTAGCATTAGGAGTAAAATTAAGTAGTCCTGGAACTATTTTATTTAAGCAAATACGCATTGGGTATAAAGGCAAACCGTTTTATATATTAAAATTTAGAAGTATGTATACCAACGCGGAGCAAGATGGACCCGCGCTTTCGAGCACTAATGATGATAGGCGAACTCCTTTTGGAGTATTTATTCGTAAGTATAGATTTGATGAAATTCCACAATTTTACAATGTATTAATAGGCGAAATGAGCCTTGTGGGTCCAAGGCCTGAGCGAAAGTTTTTTATTGACCAAATAATAAAAGTTGCCCCACACTACAAACACTTGCAACGTGTAAAGCCTGGTATTACTAGTTGGGGAATGGTAAAATATGGATATGCCGAAAATATTGATGAAATGGTAGAACGCCTTCAATTTGATATTTTATACATAGAAAACCGCTCCATTGCTATTGATTTTAGAATAATTATTTATACCTTTTTAATAATAATTCAAGGAAGAGGGAAATAAGGTTTTGATTTGTGTCCTTCGTCCTATAGCAAACTAACGATAAATAAATACTCATATATTCAAAACATTTATAACGATAGTAATCGGTATTCGCTCAATGTAACAAAACGTAAAAGGCTGTCTTTTTGAGACAGCCTTTTTAAGTTAAATGGGGTGGAATATGGGGCTCGAACCCACGACCTCCTGAACCACAATCAGGCGCTCTAACCAACTGAGCTAAAACCACCATTTTATTTGTTTGGGGTTGCAAAAGTATGTTTTTTTCTAAAAAAGACAATATAATTTTTATATATTATGTCAAGTATTTGGTTTATAATTATAAATGATTTAAAACAAAAAAAGAGGCTGCCTCAAATACCTTAAAATGCTCGTCAGTTCGAGCGGAGTACGATAGCTATCGGACGAGAACTTAATAATCACGTATTCAAAACATTTCTACCGATAGCTATCGGTATACACTCAATGTGACATAATACAAAGAGGTTGTCCTTTTGAGACAACCTCTTTGTAAAATTATTTTTAATAAATATTAGTTACTTCCAATTGATTGTTTGAAACGCTTTCTATCATTTTCATTCAAATGAATTTTACGTAAACGCAAAGATTTTGGTGTAATTTCTACATACTCATCAGCTTGAATATATTCCATACATTCTTCTAATGAAAAATTAATTTTAGGAGCCATTCTAGTTTTGTCATCAGTACCAGAAGCGCGCATATTTGTTAATTTTTTCTCTTTAGTAATGTTAACTACTAAGTCATCATGTCGGTTATTTTCACCTATAATTTGACCCATGTATATTTCATCGCCTGCTTCCACAAAAAAGCTTCCACGGTCTTGTAGTTTGTCAATTGAATAAGCAATTGAAGTACCTTGCTCACCGCTAATCATAACACCAGCCATTCTACTAGGTATTACACCTTTCCAAGGCTCAAATGCTTTGAAACGATGTGCCATAATTGCTTCACCAGCAGTTGCTGTTAAAACGTTATTTCTTAAACCAATAATTCCACGCGAAGGTATTTCAAATTCTAAATGAATTAAGTCGCCTTTAGGTTCCATTATTATCATATCGCCTTTGCGTTGACTTACTAATTCAATTACTTTACCAGAAACTTCTAATGGAACATCAACAGTTAAAATTTCCATTGGCTCACATTTTACACCATCAATTTCTTTAACAATTACTTGCGGTTGTCCTACTTGTAATTCGTAGCCCTCACGTCTCATTGTTTCAATTAAAACCGATAAATGCAAAATACCACGACCAAACACTAAATATGAATCTGCAGCGCCAGTTTCTTCCACACGCAATGCTAAATTTTTCTCTAATTCTTTGAATAAACGATCACGTAAATGTCGAGATGTTACAAATTTGCCATCTTTACCAAAAAACGGTGAGTTATTAATACAGAACAACATATTCATTGTTGGTTCATCAATATTAATTGGGGTTAATCCTTCCGGATTTTCAAAATCAGCAACGGTATCACCAATTTCAAACCCTTCAATTCCCATAATTGCACAAATATCGCCAGCAAAAGCTTCTTCTACTTTTAATTTGCCTAAACCTTCAAAAGTATACAATTCTTTTACCCTTGATTTTTGAATACTTCCATCTCTTTTTACTAAACTCAAAGGTTGATTAACCTTTACACTTCCTCTTAAAATTCTACCAATTGCAATCCTTCCAGTAAACGATGAATAATCTAATGAAGTAATTTGCATTTGTAAATTACCAACTTCTACATGTGGTTCAGGAATTTCAGTAATAATATCGTCTAACAAAGTTGTAAAATCAGTTGTTGGGTTTTTCCAATCTCTTCCCATCCAACCTTGTTTTGAACTTCCATAAAGTGTATGAAAATCTAATTGTTCTTCATTTGCATCTAAATTAAAAAACAAATCAAAAACTGCATCATGTATTTCGTCAGGACGGCAGTTTGGTTTATCAACTTTATTAATAACAACAATAGGTTTTTTACCTAAAGCCAATGCTTTTTGTAATACAAAACGTGTTTGAGGCATAGGCCCTTCAAAAGCATCAACTAATAGCAATACACCATCAGCCATATTTAAAACTCTTTCTACTTCACCTCCAAAATCCGCGTGACCAGGTGTATCGATAATATTAATTTTATATCCTTTGTATTGAACTGAAATATTTTTAGCTAAAATGGTAATTCCACGCTCTCGCTCCAAATCGTTATTATCTAGTATTAATTCGCCTTTTTCTTGATTTTCACGGAAAAGTTGTGTTTGATGTAATATTTTATCAACCAAGGTTGTTTTCCCATGATCAACGTGAGCAATAATAGCTATGTTTCTGATTTTTTGCATTTAATGTCTTATTTTAAAAGGGTGCAAAAGTAGCTTTTTTAACTCAATAACAAAATATAAAGTATTATTAATTGTATATTTAACAATAAATTATTGTTAAATAGAGTATACTAAATAATGGTAATCAATAATATATGATAACATCGATTATAAATTTATATAAAAATCATACTATTAGAATTTAAATTACCATTAATTTGATCAAAATAAATATAATTTAGTAAAATGAATGAATATGTAAGTGCTGAAGAGGCTGTATCTATTATAAAATCAGGTAATCGGGTTTTTTTACATGGAAGCGCAGCCACACCTATCTATTTAATAAATAAATTATTAGATAGATATCAAGGACTTAAAAATGTAGAATTGGTTAGTATTTCTACTTTGGGAGATATTGATTTTGGCAATACAAAATATTTTGGAAGTTTTTATATCAATTCACTTTTTGTTTCGGCAAATACCAGAAAAGCTGTAAACGGTCCGCAAGGAGATTATATTCCAATTTTTTTAAGCGAAATTCCAATTTTATTTAGAGAAAATTATTTGCCTTTAGATGTTGCCATTGTTCATGTTTCGCCACCAGATATGCATGGTTTTTGTTCACTTTGAACTTCGGTTGATGTGGCTAAAGCAGCTGTAGAAACTGCAAAAGTTATTATTGCGCAAGTAAACCCCAATATGCCAAGAGTGCATGGTGCAGGATTTCTTCATGTAAATCAAATAAATAAAATGGTTTGGGTTGAAGATGAATTACCTGAAGTAAATTATAGCGATGACATTACTCCTTCTATCGAAAAAATTGGTGAAATAATAGCCAATTTAGTAGAAGATGGTGCTACTTTACAATTAGGCATTGGCGCAATTCCAGATTCAGTTCTTAAAAATTTAACAAACCATAAAAATTTAGGATTACATACTGAAATGTTTTCTGATGGTGTATTGCCTTTAATAGAAAGTGGTGTGATAAATAACAGCATGAAAAAAATTATTAATGGCCGAATAGTAACTGGTTTTATGATAGGAACTAAAAAATTATATGATTATGTTAACGATAATCAATTAATAAGTGCACAGGATATTTCGTGGGTAAATGATACTGATATTATTCGTCAAAATCCAAAAGCTACCAGTATTAACAGTGCAATTGAAATTGACATTACGGGTCAGGTTTGTGCTGATTCATTGGGAACATATCAATACTCTGGCATTGGGGGGCAAATGGATTTTATAAGGGGGGCATCTCTTTCAAAAGGAGGTAAACCAATAATTGCTATGCCATCAATTACTTCAAAAGGAATTTCAAGAATTGCATCAACATTAAGCAATGGAGCTGGAGTAGTAACCACACGAGGAAATATACATTGGGTGGTTACAGAATATGGTACAGTAAATTTATTTGGTAAAAACTTAGAACAACGTGCTTTTGAATTAATTAAACTAGCACACCCAATGCACCGAGAAGAATTAGAACGTGCTTTTCATGAGCGATTTAAAGTTTAGTAATTTATTTCATTATTAAAACTTCAAAATATTGCATTCTGTTTATTGTAAATATTGCTTTTATTTGCAAATAATAATAAAATAATTTTAATAAAATGAATTACGATTTAGTAGTAATAGGTAGTGGCCCTGGAGGCTATGTTGCAGCAATTAGAGCAAGTCAGTTAGGATTAAAAACTGCAATTATTGAAAAAGCTGAAATGGGTGGTGTTTGTTTAAATTGGGGTTGTATTCCCACCAAAGCTTTACTAAAATCAGCGCAAGTTTTTGAATATATAAAACATGCGGCTGATTATGGAATAAATGTAAAAGAAGCCTCACACGATTTTGAAGGTGTAGTAAAAAGAAGCAGAGGAGTTGCTGATAACATGAGTAAGGGGATTGCTTTTTTAATGAAAAAAAATAAAATTGAAATTATTGCTGGCCATGGAAAATTAATAGCTGCTGGAAAAGTAGAAGTAACGGAAGCAGCAGGAACTAAAAAAACTGTTGAAGCAAAGCATATTGTATTGGCTACAGGAGCTCGCAGCCGTGAATTACCGAATATAAAGATAGATAATAAAAAAGTATTGGGTTACCGCGATGCAATGGTTTTGCCAACCCAACCAAAAACCATGTTGGTAATGGGAAGTGGCGCTATTGGCTGCGAGTTTGCTTATTTTTATAACAGCATGGGAACTAAAGTTACTATAGTTGAATTTTTACCAACTATTTTACCAGTTGAAGATGAAGATTCGAGCAAAGAAGTAACCAAAGCGTTTAAAAAATCTGGTATTGAAATATTAACTTCTGCCTCGGTTGAAAATGTAGATGCAAGTGGCGAAGGTTGTAAAGTAACCATTAAAACTGCCGAAGGATTAAAAGAAATGCAAGTAGATGTGGTGCTTTCGGCTGTTGGAATTCAAACTAATTTAGAAAATTTAGGCTTAGAAACCTTAGGTGTTAAAACCGATAAAGGAAAAGTTTTGGTTGATGATTTTTACCAAACCAATGTAAAAGGTGTTTATGCTATTGGTGATATTGTTAAAGGTCAAGCATTGGCGCACGTAGCAAGTGCTGAAGGTATTATTTGTGTAGAGAAAATTGCTGGCCATCATCCTGAACCATTAAACTATAATAATATTCCAGGTTGTACTTATAGCTCGCCTGAAGTAGCCTCGGTTGGGTACACTGAAAAAGCGGCTAAAGAAGCTGGATACGAATTAAAAATAGGTAAGTTTCCGTTCAGCGCAAGCGGGAAAGCAAGTGCAGGTGGAGTAAAAGAAGGTTTTGTAAAAGTTATTTTTGATGCTAAATATGGTGAGTTTTTAGGGGCACACATGGTTGGTGCAAATGTAACCGAAATGATTGCCGAGGTAGTGGTAGCGCGTAAGTTAGAAACTACCGGAATGGAAATTATAAAATCGGTTCACCCCCACCCTACTATGAGCGAAGCCATTATGGAAGCAGCTGCCCAAGCCTATGGTGAGTGTATTCATTTGTAGAAAGTGTTTAAGTGTTTAAGTTAGAAGTTTTAAGTGTTGAAGTTTTTAAGTGTTAAGTGTTGAAGTGTTTAAGTTTTAAGTGTTGAAGTGTTTAGTTGTTAAGTGTTTAAGTATGAAGTATGAAATTCGAAAAACGAAATACGAAATTCGAAATATTAAATTCTAAGCACGAAAAACCAAATTCGTAGCACGAAATTCGAAAAACGAATAACAAGAAACGAAGTACGAAAAACGAAGCACGAAATTCGAATAACGAATCACGAAGCACGAAAAACGAAATGTAATTAAACCAATCCCAATTGAGTAATCTGTTGGGATTTTTTTTGTGGGTTTTTAAATGGGTGATTTATTCATAAAGATATTCAACTCCTTTGGAGTTGTTTTTGTTGCTGTTACTGTTACCCTGCATTGCATGCAGGGCTATTAAAATTCAACTCCTTCGGAGTTGGATAATAAAAATATGGATTAAGTATGGATACCAAAAAACGTAACTCCGAAGGAGTTATATAATAATAGCACCGAGTGAAACTCGGTGTTTAAAAAATGTATAAACAATCGCAACTCCGAAGGAGTTTAATATAAATAACACAGAGTGCAACTCGGTGTTTAAAAAAGACATAAAAAAC
>JBAXCN010000059.1:0-19838 GCA_037141455.1 Bacteroidota bacterium | reverse complement strand
CTTAACATTTATCCAAACCCAAGTGTAGGTTCTATAAACATTGATTATAATGAACGTTTTTCAACAATAAACATCATTAATTTGCAAGGCAAAACGGTATTGCAAAGCAACCAAAAAAGCATTGATATAAGTGGTTTAGAAAACGGTATTTACATTGTGCAAATAGCTACTGAAAACGGAGTTTTAAATAGTAAGTTTGTAAAGCAATAAAATGAAGTATGAATTATAAATGATGAAGTATGAATGGCTTTTCATTAAGTTAAAAATAAAAACAACAACAAAGTCAGTTCGAGCGAATTCCGATTGCAATTGAACGAGAACAAGTTAATTATTCTTGAAATTGCTCGAATTGAAGTGAATATAGTAGTAAATAAAAACCACATAGGCACATAGATAACATAGTTTATAGGCTATGTTTACTTTGTACCTATGTGGTTCAATTTTATTAAAAACAAAACTTAAAGCTAATTTTTGAAAAAGTACTTATAAAAACAAAACAATGAAACAAAATATACTTTTAATTCTCCTATTTATATGCAAGTTTTCCTATGCGCAATTCGACCCACAAGTTTTGTTTGGAAGCACAAAAGCCATTTATAAAGACAGCAGTATTATAAAAGGTTGGGCAACTACATGCAACGTAACCCGTGGTTGGCAAAATTATTTAGATACTACTTTAGGTAAAGCAACAGTCGGTAGCGAATTTTATGGCACTCAAAAAGCCGATGGACAAGTGTTAAGTTTAGGTGACTCAGGAATTGCAATTTTGCAATTCGATAATCCTATTTCTGATAAAGAAGGACCTGATTTTTGTGTGTTTGAAAACGGATTTACTATTGGAAATGCGCAACCGGAATCGCACATGGAACTAGCGTTTGTGGAGGTAAGCAGCGATGGCATGCATTATGTTCGTTTCCCTTCACAATGTTTGTTAGATTCAACGGTTCAAAAAAGTAATTTTGATGGAAGTAATGCCATTTACATTGATGGTTTAGCAGGAAAATATGTAGCCAATTTTGGCACTCCTTTCGATTTGAGTGTATTCGCGGCATTATCGTCAATAAATATCAACAAAATTACGCATGTTAAATTAATAGATGTGGTTGGAAACAAAGATGCTTTATATCCAGCCAGAGATAAAAATGGCAGAAAAATTATTGATCCTTGGCCTACTCCTTATCCTTCATCAGGCTTCGATTTAGATGCAGTTGGCGTTATCAATCAATTATATAATACCAATATTAACTTAGCAAATATTGAAGGGTTTAATTTATTTCCAAATCCTGTAAAAAATGGTCAGATTTTATACTTAGAAAATATAGGAACGAATGCACAAATAAGTATTGTAAATATATTCGGAAAAGAAATATTTAATCAAACCGAAACGGATAATATTAAAATAGAAACCAATAGTTTTGAAAGTGGCATTTATTTTTTAAATATCAATCAAAACAATAAAATTGTTAACCAAAAAATTGTAGTTAATTAAATTAAAATTTTTGAAAACATTCGATATTTATTCGTCATTGCGAGGAAAGAAGCAATCTTACAGTGATTCCGATTTGTCGGAAGCTTCGTTCCTCGCAATTACGTTCTGGATAAAAAGCTTGTATAACAACAGTGTTTTATTTATAACAATATTACTTTCCTTTTGCCTTTCTGTATTTACTTCATGCGATAGACCACCTGAATTAAAACCAATTACAGTAATTCCCGATTCAACCCAAGGAGGCATATTTATTGTAAACGAAGGTTTATTTATGCAAGGAAATGGAGAGTTAAGTTTTATAAATTTAGGTTTAAATCAGCTTTACAATAATGTTTTTTTTCAAGCTAATAATAAAAACTTGGGCGATGTATTTCAATCAATAAATATTATAAATGGAAATGCTTATTTGGTTGTAAATAATTCAAGTAAAATAGAAATTATTAATCCATTTACATTTAAAAGCTTAGGAACTATAGTAGGTTTAAAATCACCAAGATATATTGTAAAAATGAGCGCTAACAAAGCTTATGTAAGCGATTTATACGACAATCATTTATCAATTATTGATTTATCAACCAATTCAATTATTGGCAAAATACCATTTAAAGGCTGGTCGGAAGAGATGCTTTCATTAAATGGAAAAATGTATGTTACCAATATTAGAAGTAAATTTATTGGCATTATTGATGAAAATACCAATTTGTTAATTGACAGTATTGAAACTCCATTTGCTCCCAAAAACATAGTAAAAGATTCAGCCAATAATATTTGGGTTTTATGTGGCGATGCCAATGCTTTCGATAAAAGACATTTTTTAATAAAAATAAATGTAAACCAAAAAAGTGTAGAAAAGAAACTAGAAATTAAAGTACCCAATTCATCAGCTAACAGGTTAAAAATAAACAAAGAAGGAAACACGCTTTTTTGGATTGATGAAAGTGTTTTTAAAATGAATATTTACGAGACAATTTTACCTGCTAGTCCATTAATCAATAATGATAAAAAACTGTTTTATGGCTTAGGAATTGATCCATTTAAAAATGAAATATATGTAAGCGATGTAAAAGATTTTAATTCCATCAGCGATGTATATAGGTACAATTTTAATGGCCAATTACTTGGTAAGTTTTCAGCAGGAAAAATAACCAGTGATTTTTACTTTTTTAATCCATAATGAGTTTTAATAATAAAGAAAAAATTGAACCTCAAGTGCCTTCTAAAAAAGATTTAAAAGAGGGAATTCATTACTATTTCAATGAAAATGGTTATATGGTTTTTACTGAAACTTATCATAAACAACGTGGCTATTGTTGCCAAAATGGTTGTAAACATTGCCCGTTTGGGACAAAAATTTAATTATATAAAATGTACTTTTTGTAAATTTATTTTACTTAGTTTTTTTATTTCCTTTCATGTCTTATTTTGCTCCACTATAATATAAATATGAAGAAAATTATTTTACTATCTATTTCATTCTTAACAGTTTTAAGTGTATTTGCACAAAGAAGCAATTGCCCAGTATCGCCTGAGGCAATTACTTTTAACCAAAACGATGGCACAACCATTACACTTTTTGCTTATGGAAACGAGCAAGAAAGTTATGTGGAAACTCAAGAAGGTTTTACTGTATTGTTAAACTCAAATGGCATTTACGAATATGCGTATATTGATTTAAATGGAAACTTAAGTCCAAGCGGAATTAAAGCAAACAACCAAACTAAATTTAATGGGAAAAATAGTTTTCCAATACACTTGCGTTACAGCAAATTTCAACAAAATATTTTAGCTCAAACATTTTCGCAATTGGAAAATATGAATAAAAAGAGTTTAAAAAAAGCTGGTCCACAAGGTTTTCCAACTAAAGGTATTCGTAAAGTTTGTGTTTTATTAATTGAATATCCCGATTTATTGGCAACTGTGCAAAAAAGTGTTGTAGAAAATTTGTTTAACCAACCAAACTACAATGGTACTGGCAGTTTTAAAGATTATTACCAACGAACATCATTCGGACAATTAACTTTAAACAGCGATGTGTATGGATGGTACATGGCCGATAACAATTATATTAATTATGGTAAAAGCAATCCAAATTACAGTGCAAATACACAAGATTTGGTAAGAGATGCAGTAGAAGCTGCCGATTCAGCAGGTGTTGATTTTAAACAATACGACAACGACAATGATGGGGAAGTAGATGGATTGGTTTTATTGCATGCAGGTATAGGTGCTGAAGAACAAAGTGCACCAAACGCCAATAATTATATTTGGAGTTTTAGAAGCACTTACTGGGGTAGCTTAGTTACAAACGATGGGGTTAGTATTGGTTCTTTTTGTTTTTTTCCTGAAAAAAGATACAACAATGCTGCATATTCAACCGTAGGAATTGGTGTAATGACCCACGAATTTGGACATATATTAGATTTACCAGATTTATACAGTACCCAAAGCAGAGGCGAAGGCTCAGGTAACTTTACAAATATGGCTGGTGGACCTTGGTTAAATGGCGAAAAAACACCTTGTTTGTTCGATGCTTGGTGCAAAATGGTTATGGAATGGCACACCCCAACTTTAATTTCACAAAACGGAACTTATACCATTCCTAAAGCTGCTGCTGATAGTAATTTTAGCTTCAGAATTAATACCACACGAACCAATGAATATTTTTTGTTAGAAAATAAACAATTGAAAGGAAACGACAGATATATTCCTGGACGTGGATTGGCAATATGGCATGTAAATACCAATACTGCCAGATTACTTTCAGCAGGAGGAGGAAATAATGTAAACAACGATACTGCGCGCTATGGTTTAGGATTGGAGCAAGCCGATGGACAACGACATTTAGAAAGAGCTACAAATAGGGGCGATGGAGGTGATTTATTTCCAGGATTAACTAATAATAAAACCTTTAATAGCAATTCTAATCCTTCCTCTTTTTTTCATCCAACTACGCAAGGTGTAAGGTTGCCAACCAATGTTGCTATATCAAATATTACTATCAATCCTGATAGTTCCATTACCTTTACTTTAGGCAGTAAAGCGTTTGCGGCTTTCGATGGTGGTTCATTAACAGGTTGCGCTCCAAGAACCATAAATTTTAAAAATACATCTCAATTTACCAGTAAGTTTAAATGGAACTTTGGCGATGGTTCAGAAGAAGATACAACCATGAACCCAACACATACATTTACAAAAGTGGGTTCTTACTCAGTTAAGTTATATATTTACGATAGCTTAAATGTTGCGGTTGATTCAACAATACAAAATTATGTAATTAACCCAAGCCCTAAAGCCGAAGGAATTATAAATAGATTGAGTGCCGATTCGTTTTATTTCGAAAACAAATCAACCAATTTTGATTATATATTTTGGAAATTTGGTACAAGTACTAATGGAAATGACCAACCCTTTACATTTAGCTTTAAAACACCAGGGAAAATTCCGGTAAATTTAATTGCTTATAAATCAAATTGTACCGATACTTTTAAATCAGAAATTGAAGTTTGGAATACTTCAATTAAAACCATTCAGTCTATAAATAATGTTTCCATTTATCCAAATCCATTTAATAGCCAATTGAGCATTAATTTCGAAAGTTTAAGTAATGAAAATACCACTTTAGAGTTGTATGATTTACTTGGAAAACAAATTTTTATTGAAAATTTTGAAACTAAAAAAGGGTTAAACCAATATAATTTTAACAACTTGAATAAATTAACCAGTCAAGGTATTTATATTTTAAAAATTAGTTCAAATAACGAATCATATATTTATAAATTAATTAAAGAATAAAAGGGTTTTACTCGTATTTTATATCCAAAAAAAGTGAGTTTATAACAAAACTCACTTTTTTGTTTTTAAGCCGAATTGTTTTTAAATGTTTATTTATAAGGTATTTGTATATTATTTATAAAAATACAATTTTCAATCTTTTCAGCATAATTTAATTATAAAAAGCTGAATACTATTATATTGCAAATAACCTATTATTTTTTTTAAAATTTATTATGTAAAATGACTAAAAGAGCGTAAAATTATCCGACATTTGCAAGTTCAATTTTCAACATTATTTTTAAAAGTAAAGAGGGATAAAATATAGCCATGAGGCAACTAAAAATCAGTAAACAGTTTACCAACCGTGAAAGCAAATCGTTAGATAAATATTTAAATGAAATAAGCAAGGTTTCCATGATTGATGCGCAAGAAGAGGTA
This sequence comes from Bacteroidota bacterium, assembly GCA_037141455.1. Lineage (GTDB taxonomy): Bacteria > Bacteroidota > Bacteroidia > UKL13-3 > UKL13-3 > JAAFJM01. The sequence goes on along the minus strand of JBAXCN010000059.1, from coordinate 14,137 downwards.
GAACTTGCACGCAGAATTAGAGAAGGAGATCAGGTAGCTTTAGAGCGATTGGTAAATGCAAACTTACGTTTTGTGGTTTCTGTTTCAAAACAATATCAAAATCAAGGATTAACACTAGGCGATTTAATAAACGAAGGTAATTTAGGATTAATAAAAGCTGCGAAACGTTTTGATGAAACCCGTGGTTTCAAATTCATTTCGTACGCAGTTTGGTGGATTCGCCAATCAATTTTACAAGCATTGGCTGACCAAAGTAGAATTGTTCGTTTGCCTTTAAACAAGGTGGGTTCAATTGGTAGAATAGGAAATGCTGCTGCAAAATTAGAACAAGAATTAGAGCGCGAACCAACAGTAGAAGAAATAGCATTGGCAATGGATATTCCAATTTTGGAAGTAGAAAATGCTTTACGCAGTACAGGTCGCCATTTATCAATAGATGCGCCATTAACCGAAGGGGAAGACAATACCCTTTTAGGAATTTTGGATAGTAATGATGAACCAAGACCTGATGTTCAGTTAATTAACGAATCGTTACAAAAAGAAATTAACCGTGTTATTTCTACCTTAAGCGAAAAAGAAAAAGATGTGTTAAAATTCTATTACGGACTTGATGGTGGACCAGCGCATACTTTAGAAGATATTAGCGAAAAAATTGGTTTAACCCGCGAACGTGTGCGACAAATTAAAGAAAAAGCATTGCGTAGATTACGTAAATCATCGAAAAGTAAAATCTTAAAATCATACTTAGGATAAAAATTTGTCCTCGGTTGGTGTCCTCTCCAAACGAAATAAGGAAATCCCAATTGTAATGAGTTGCAATTGGGATTTTTAATTTAAAGAAATCTAAGAATCCGTCTGACGCCTAAACCATGCAACGGCCATGCAATCGTCTGACGAAAGTAAACCCTTTGATATCAAAAAAATGACCAAAACACCAAAATACACCAATGCTTTAATTCATGCTTCAAGTCCTTATTTATTGCAACATGCCCATAATCCAGTAAATTGGGTAGAGTGGAGCGAAGAAACGCTGCAAAGAGCCAAAAACGAAGACAAAATGATATTGGTAAGCATAGGTTATTCAGCTTGCCATTGGTGCCATGTAATGGAACACGAAAGTTTTGAAAACGAAGAAGTGGCCCAACTGATGAACCAACACTTTATTTGCATAAAAGTAGATAGAGAAGAACGACCCGATATAGATCAAATATACATGGATGCAGTGCAATTGCTAACAGGCAGAGGTGGTTGGCCGCTAAACTGTTTTGCTTTGCCCGATGGAAGGCCCCTGCATGGTGGTACTTATTTTCCCATTGAGCAATGGAAAAAAACGCTTCAATCCATTGCCGATTTTTATAGAGACAGGAAAGAAGAAGCTTTTGAATATGCGGCTGAATTAACCAATGGAATCAATAAATTGGACCATATTATTCCTGCGAAAAATGCGGAAATAAAACTTGAAACCATTGATAAAGCAGTTGAAAATTGGAGCAAAAACTTTGATTTAATTTACGGTGGTTATAATTGGGCACCAAAGTTCCCAATGCCTAATAATTGGGCGTTTTATTTACAATATTACAAGCAAAGCAATCATCCATTGTATTTAGATGCGGTGACTAAAACACTAGATGGCATGGCAAATGGCGGTATTTTTGATCAAATTGAAGGTGGATTTGCCCGCTACAGCACCGATTTGTATTGGAAAGCACCTCATTTTGAAAAAATGCTTTACGATAATGGTCAGCTAGTTGGTTTATATGCCAATGCTTATCAATTAACTAAAAACAACCTTTACAAAGACATTGTTTACAAAACCCATCAATTTTTACAACATGAACTAACCCACGAAACTGGCTTATTTTATTCAGCTTTAGATGCTGATAGTGAAGGCGTGGAAGGAAAATATTATATATGGACTCGCCAAGAATTGGTGAGTATTTTAGGAAATGATGAACCTTTATTTAGCATTTATTATTCGGTAGATGCTTATGGAAATTGGGAACATGGGGCTAATATTTTATATAAAACACGCAGCAATGAAGAGTTAGAGAAATTAACTGGTAAAACCATTAGTGAAATAGAACAAATCATAAAAAAATGTAATGCCATATTGCTTACCGAACGCAATATAAAAACCAAACCGGGACTAGATGATAAAGTAATTACTAGCTGGAATGCATTGATGATTTCGGGTTATTGCGAAGCCTTTAAAGCTTTTGGAGAAGAGGAATTTTATACCTCAGCACAAAAGGCATTGGACAGCATTTTACAACACCTTTGGGTAGATAAAACTTTATATCGAATTTATAAAAATGGTAAAATTAGCATTCCGGGTTTTGCCGAAGATTATGCTTGTTTAACCAAAGCTTTGATTGATTTTTACCAAATTAGTTTTGATGAAAAATATTTAATAAAAGCCAATGAGTTAATGGAATTAAGCATGGCTTATTTTTATAGCGAAGAAAAAAAATTGTTTTACTTTAAATCGAATACGGATACGGCTTTGATAGCACGCAAGTTAGATTTAACCGATGATGTAATTCCAAGTGCCAATAGCATTTTTGGGCATTGTTTACAAGCCTTGAGCTTTTATTTTAGTAATAACCATTACGAAAAAATGGTGGATAACATGCTGCTTTTAGTACAACAAAAATTTGAAAAAACCACCAGCAGTTACACCAATTGGATGCAGTTAAGTTTAAATAAAATACAAGGTGTAAAACAAATAGTAATTGCTGGCCCTGAAGCCAAAAATTATTTTGCTCAATTAAATCAAAACTATTTACCCAATACACTTTTCGCCTTGGCAGCAGAACAATCGGTTATTCCATTGGTAAAAGATAAATTACCAATAGAAAATAAAACCACTATTTATATTTGCCAAGATAAAACTTGTGGCTTGCCGGTATTTAGCTTGGAAGGAATTAGTTAGTTGTTTTATCCGCATTCTGTCGCATTTTGCGGGGGAACATTTTTAATAAGCCTCTTACTTATAAAAATTTTAAACGCTTCAGCTTAAACTAAAGTGGTTTTTCAGGTACAAATAACTTGTTTGGTTGCAGCAAAAGAATAACGATAAGAAAATAAGGCGACCTTTTGAAGGGTTTTAGTTTAAAAAATTAAATTTGTAAAAATATAAGATGCGATACAAGCTACATAAAGCCAACACTACTAAGCAGGTTTTGTGTAGTTTTGTTACAGATATAAACAAGTTGGCAGAAATGTTGCGACAGACTTCTCGATTTGAAAGTGAAGAACAAAATCCGTAAATTTGCAACATAAATCGACAGTAAAAATGGGACAACTAATAAATATCGAAGACATAAAAGCATTGTATCCAGATGAGTGGGTTTTACTTGGAAATCCAATTATGGACGACAGTAAAATTGACGTTCTTTCCGGCATCCCCTTATTTCACAGCAAGGACAAAAAAGAAGTGTGTTATATCGGTAGGGAAAAAACTTCAAACTTTGACAAAATAACTTTGATTTATACAGGTACTTTTAGACCGACTAGAAAAATTACGGGCATTTTTAATCGTATCACAAAATGACCTGTAAATTTAAGAGAGAACCTGAGAGCGGACTGATACTTGTGAATATTGAAATTGATAACAAGTATGAACTGAAAATGATTTTGGATACAAGTGCGACTAACACAACTATTGACAGTAATGCCTTGTATTTGCTTGGACACGACCTAAAAGACAATATTGGAATTGTGGAAATCGAAACTGCTAACGGAATTATTGAGACCGAAGTTTTTGAAATTGACACATTTGCATCACTTGGTTTGACCAAAGAAAAGTTTCAAATTCAGGTTTACGATTTCTTAGCACACGGTATTTTTTCAGACTATAACGGACTACTTGGACTTGACTTTTTAGAAGGAACAAAATTCTGCATTGACACAAGAGAAAATACAATAACGCTATCGTGACGAATAGCACTTCTGCCAACAAGGTATTGGCAAAAAAGAGGCTGAAGTACAAGCCTTAACATTTGTAATTCTATTGAGCGGTGGTACGCAATTATCCTTAGTCTTGTGTGTTTGGTTATGGCAAGGTTGACTAAGGATTTAAAATGAAAAAAGAGTTTGTAACCATAGGTGTTCGAAACATGGTTTTTGATGTTGAACCCCTTCGGGGTTCTGCTTTGTATATGCTATTTATCCGTGGGTTTCACCCACGGCTATCAATATTTTACCCCTTCGGGGTAAGCAAATTTTGAGGTTTCGAACACCAATGGTTTGTAACTTGTTCAAATTAACCCGTGTCGGAGACACTACATTTCATTTAAAGTCCGAAGAGCGCTTCGCTAACTCTTCGGATAGTGGGAGGGCAAGATAAAACTTGTGGCTTGCCGGTATTTAATTTGAAGGATATTGCCTAAAATAATTTTTGATTTTTTCCGCAAAGGTTACTAAGGTTTTCCGCAATGAACGCAAATATTTTATTTAAAACTGAAACTTCCCTTTGCGAACTTTTCATTTTTCTTTGTGTACTTTGCGGTTAAAATATTTTTATTAAAAGTAAAATAAACAAAATGTAATTTTTAAATTCAATAAACTTTCCACAACATTTATTTTTTAAAAATAAAGTATTTTATTTGCCATATGGATTTAAAAGGTAAAGTAATAACAATATTACCAATGGTAACTGGAGAAGGAAAAAACGGACCTTGGAAAAAATTAGAATTTGTAATTGAAACTCAAGATCAATACCCTAAAAAAGTAATGTTTGGTATTATGGGTGCTAAAATAGACCAAAATCCTGTAGTAATAGGACAAGAAGTAGTAGTAAGTTTTGATGCAGAAAGCAGAGAATACAATGGTAAATATTATACCAATTTAAACGCTTGGAAAATTGCAGCAGCAGGATCAGCTCCTACGCAACCTGATTCGCAACCCATACAACACCAACAAATGAACGAAACTCCACCAGTTAATGTTTCTTTTAATGGCGATAACAATACCACAGACGATTTACCGTTTTAGGTAAATTTCTTAAATTAATTATACAAAAGCTGTCTCAAAAAGACAGCTTTTTGCGTTTTATTTTCTTCTCAAATTGCTAATTTTAAGGGAATTATAAAAACACATAATTAGTCATGCTGTAAGCATCTGCTTGGCTGCATAAAGATTTCTTTCCATTAACTATCCATTAACGAATTCCAAGAAACAGAGAGGTACTTCGGAATTACGTAGCGTTGTAGAAATCGGTTTTATTATAAAAATTACTCATTTCAACAAACAAATTACCACTTTTGAAACAAACTCTTTTTTGTTTTTAAAAAGGTTTCATTTATATTCTTTATTATAAACAATTAAATGAAGGTTTTTTTTAAATTGCACCCAATTAATGAAAGCAACTGATATTGTAATTATAGGTGCAGGTCCGGCAGGGTGCAGCACGTCACTTTTTTTAGCTAAAAATAAAATTCCTCATACCATTATTGATAAGGCAATTTTTCCACGCGACAAAGTTTGTGGAGATGCATTGAGCGGTAAAGTGGTTTATGTAATGAAACAGCTTAACAGTGAAATGATTTATGAATACAACCAAAACAACAGTCAGTTTTTGCCAAGTTGGGGTGTAAAGTTTGTGGCGCCTAATGGTAAGGCCATTGATATTCCGTTTAAAAGCGATATGAGTAAAGAAACACATGCACCTGGTTTTATTAGTAAACGCATGGATTTTGATGCAACATTATTTAATAAATTAGATAAAAATTATGCCCAAGTTTTTGATGGAACTGAATTAACTAGTATTCAAAAAACAAATGATGGATATAATTTGAAGTTAAAAAACACAGCCAATACAGAGTTAGAAATTAACGATGTAAAAATGTTGGTAGGAGCGGAGGGTGATAGGTCGATTGTAGCAAAAACATTATCGAATATTAAAAAAGAAAACGACCATTACTGCGCTGGCATTAGGGCTTATTACGAAGGTGTAACAGAATTGCATAATCAAAATTTTATAGAACTACATTTTTTAGATGAATTGTTACCAGGTTACTTTTGGATTTTTCCATTACCAAATGGCCAAGCCAATGTAGGCGCGGGAATGTTAAGTTCATCGGTAAGTGCAAAAAAGGTAAATTTAAAAGCAGATATGCTTCGGGCAATTGAAAATAATCCAAAAATAAAACACCGTTTTGCCAATGCCAATTTAGTAGGTAAAATACAAGGCTGGGGTTTGCCATTGGGAAGCAAAAAACGAGAAATAAGTGGTGAAAATTTTATTTTAACAGGCGATGCAGCAAGTTTAATTGATCCATTTACTGGTGAAGGAATTGGCAATGCCATGTATAGCGGAATGTTGGCTGCCACACATATTCAAAATTGTATTAATGAAAATAATTTTTCTGCAAGTTTTAACCAACAATACGACAAAGCGTTTTTCGACAGGCAATGGGATGAATTAAAACTGAGCCATACCATGCAAAAGTTGTGTAAATATCCTTGGTTATTTAATTTTGTAGTGAACAAAGCCAATAAAAATAAAGCATTGCGCGAAACCATCAGTTGTATGTTCGAAGATTTAGATTTAAGAGCCAAACTTCGCAATCCATTTTTTTACTTTAAATTGCTCGTTAACGATTAATTGCTATGCTTGAAAATATAAAAAACTTTTTTGGTAAAATAATTTTAAGCAATAAAATTAAGCTATTCAATAGTAAAAACAAACGCCCATCATTTGAAAAACTATTTGAAATAGGAATTATTTACAATGCAGATGATAAAAAAAATGAAAATAAAATTCAAGAATTTGCAGCCGAATTAAGGCAAGAAGGGAAAAAGGTGTTTTTGTTAGGTTTTATTAACCAAAAAGAACTACCATTAAAAAGAACACAAAATATAAGGAGCGAATTTTTTTGGAAGGAAAAATTAACGTTTTTTAATTTACCTATTAAAGAAAAAATAGGTAATTTCTTAGACTCTAATTTTGATGTATTATTTAACATTTATTTTGAAGAAGAAAATGCGTTAATCGGTGCATCTTTATTGTGTAAAGCTAAATACAAAATTGGAGCCACGGTAAACCAATCAACCCAATTGTTTGACATGACAATAGATACTGGTAAAAATAAAGATGTTTATTTTTTGGCCAAACAAATGGAATTTTATTTAAAAACGGTATAAAATGGAAAAATTTAAAGCACTTTTATTAGTATTAATTTTTGGTTTAAATACTCAAGTATTTGCTCAAAAAAAGGGCGATGATATGAGTAACAAAATATTTAATTTTCAATTTACTTACAATGCACAAACACCCAGTGGAGATTGGGAAAAACTATACGGTTTAAGCCATGCATTAGGCTTTGGTGTAAATTATAAAAGCCAAACAAATTGGCTTTTTTCAACCGAAGCAAACTATATGCTTTCGGAAGAATTAAAAAATGAAATTAACTTATATTATTTAACAAATAGCAATAGATATACTTTTAATACCAACAATGGAACTCCTGCAACTGTGGGTATTACCATGCGAGGATTCAGCACTTTTGGCAAAGTAGGTAAAATATTTCCGGTAAGTAAATACAATAAAAACCATGGTTTTTTATTACAACTTGGTGTAGGGTATTTAATTCATTATACCAATTATAATATACCACAAAGTACTGTTGTGCAACTAAGTAACGAATATCAAAAAGGATATGATAGAATGCACGGTGGTTTTGCTCTAAACCAATTTGTAGGTTATCATTTTCAGTCGGAAAGCAGATTAGTAAATTTTTTTATTGGAGTTGATTTTACACAAGCATTTACAAAAAATTTTAGGGAGTTTAATTACGACACTCAACAATTTGATTTAGGATCGAAACAAGACAACATAGTAGCATTGCGTTTTGGATGGATGATTCCAATTTATTTGAGCAATAAAAATGATGAATTTATATTTAAAGCAAATTAATTTTTATGTTTTATTACATAGGTTTTATATTTTATGTTATTGGTATTAAGCTATATAATATACTTTTAGTTGCTATTTCTCCATTTAATAAAAGAGCAAAAATATTTATAAAAGGGAGAGAAAAATTAGTTGAAAACATAGCTTTAAAATTAAAAAACGATACAAGAAAAACCATTTGGTTTCATGTATCTTCGTTAGGAGAGTTTGAACAAGCAAGACCTGTTATTGAAAAACTAAGATTAATTTACAGTGATTACAAGTATGTTATTACAGTTTACTCGCCTTCGGGTTTCGAAACAAGAAAAAATGATAAAATAGCAGACTATATTTTTTACTTACCAAACGACAGTAAAAAAAATGCAAAACAACTGGTTGATTTATTTAATCCAGAAATGGTTTTTTGGGTTAAGTACGATTTTTGGTTTTTTTATTTAAATGAGTTAAAAAAGAGAAATATTCCTACTTATTTAATAGCAGCAAGTTTTAATAATGACCAAATTTACTTTAAATTCTATGGCAGTTTTCTTAAAAGCATAATAGCTAAATTTACTTATATATTTACTCAAAACCTAAAAAGTGTAGATTTACTTAAGAGTATAAAAATTTACAATTCAATATCGGTTGGCGACCCACGATTTGATAGGGTTTATGAAACATTGGTACAAACTGAAGAACTGGAAATATTAAATATTTTTAAAGGCAATAATTTACTTATTGTTTTAGGAAGTAGCTATGCGTTAGAGGAAAAAATGTTAGCTAATTTTTTGTTAAACCAAAAGTATTTAAATATAAAAATAGTTGTTGCTCCTCATTTTATTGGTGAAGAAAGATTAATTGAAATTGAAAATATTTTTAATAAGCAAACGGTTAGGTATAGCAGGGTAAATGCAAATTTACTGTCAAATTATGAAGTATTGGTCATTGACAATATTGGAATGTTGAATAAAATATATAAATATGCAAATATAAGTTTTATTGGAGGCGGTTTTGTTCACAAAGGTTTACATAACATACTTGAAGCAGCAGTTTTTGGAAATGCAATTCTATATGGAAATAAAATTAGTTATTTTCCCGAAGCCACTGAATTCAGTAATAATGAAGCAGCCATATTAGTAGAAAACGAAGTTGATTTTAATGAAAGTTTAAAAAACATTATTGAAAATGAAACTTATAGAAACACTTTAGGCACCAATGCCAAAGAGTTAATATTAAAAAACAGAGGTGCAACAGAAAAAATAATATCTTATATTTCGAAAAAATAAAACCAAAAAATAACAAACAAAATTATGAAAAAAATTACTTTACTCGCGTTGTTTTCATTGTTTATATTAAACACTTACGCTCAATGTATTCCTGATCCCAATTGGAATGGTTATGGACTAAATCCTAGTATTTTACCTAATGGAACTGTAGGTACTAATTACTCAACAATTATTTCTTTTAAAACACCAAAAGACTCAATAATTGTTTATTCTGGCCAAACTTACAATGCAATAATTGATTCAGCAAGAGTTGAGTTAATTAAAAATTACCCTTCAAATTATACTTGGGCTTGCAACAAACCTACATGTACTTGGAGTGGAGGTGAAAAAGGATGCGCTTTATTAAGCGGTAAGCCAGATTCAAATAATTTTAGATTTTACGAAATTAAAGTTTTTGTAAGGTCATGGATTTCAATTGTTGGTTTGTCTTTTCAAATAGAAAGATTGGACTCAAGTACTATTGATTATTATATAGATGGAGGAAAAAATAGTCTAAAATCTATTAACAATATTCCTGCATTTAGTGTGTTTCCAAATCCTGCTAAAAACAACCTTCAAATTGATGTTGTGAACTTAAATGGAAATAGCTTTGAAACTCAAATTACTGACTTAACAGGTAAAATAATTTACTCTAAAAATTTAAATGCAAACAACAATAATATAGATGTTTCCGCATTACCAAAAGGCATGTATTTTATATCTTTCAAAAACGAAGATTTTAATTATACCCAAAAACTTATTTTAGAATAGTTAAAGGGCTTTTTAATTCTATTTTTTTCATATATTTTGCGTACTTTTAAAATTAAGTAAATAATAACAAACAAATTTTTAAATGTTACGTTTGTTAAAATAATATGGAAATAAAAGCAGGTCAATATTTAGATCCCATTAAATTCCCTTCTGACTTACGACAAGTAAAAGAATCTGATTTAGTGAATGTTTGTTCAGATTTACGACAGTATATCATTGATACTGTGTCGGTTTATGGTGGACATTTTGGTGCAAGTTTAGGTGTAGTAGAGCTTTCTGTTGCGCTTCACTATGCTTTTAATACTCCTTACGATCAATTGGTTTGGGATGTTGGTCACCAAGCTTATGGACATAAAATACTTACAGGTAGAAGAGATAAATTTTATACTAATAGAGTTTATAAAGGTATTTCAGGTTTTCCAAAAAGAGCTGAAAGTGAATACGATACTTTTGGAGTTGGACATTCATCTACTTCTATATCTGCAGCTTTAGGAATGGCTGTAGCTTCTCGACTAAAAGGCGAGTTCGACAGACAACACATTGCAATTATTGGAGATGGGGCTATGACCGCTGGTTTGGCTTTTGAAGGTTTGAATCATGCTGGAGTTGAAAATAGCAATATCATAGTTATTTTAAACGACAATTGCATGAGTATTGACCCAAATGTGGGTGCTTTAAAAGAATATTTAACCGATATCACAACCAGCCCAACTTATAATAAATTTAAGGATGATGTTTGGAAAACGTTAAATAAATTAGATAAAGTTGGTAAATTTTCATCAGATGTAATAGCTAAAATTCACGATACTTTAAAGTCGGGTTTATTGCGTCAAAGTAATATGTTCGAATCGTTAAGATTCAGGTATTTTGGACCAGTAGATGGACATGATGTAAACCATTTAGTGAAAGTTTTAGAAGATTTAAAGAAAATTCCAGGTCCTAAACTATTGCATTGTGTTACCGTAAAGGGTAAAGGTTATGCATTGGCCGAAAAAGATCAAACTAAATGGCATGCACCCGGTTTGTTTGATAAAGTAACAGGAGAAATTTATAAAACTATTTCAGAAAAACCACAACCACCTAAATACCAAGATGTATTTGGTAACACAATGGTTGAATTGGCTGAAGCAAATAAAAAAATTGTTGGAATAACTCCTGCAATGCCCTCTGGTTCATCGTTAAATATTATGATGAAAGCAATGCCAGACAGGGCATTTGACGTAGGAATTGCAGAGCAACATGCAGTAACATTTTCTGCAGGATTAGCTACTCAAGGTTTAGTTCCATTTTGTAATATTTACTCTTCTTTTATGCAAAGAGCATACGACCAAGTGGTTCACGATGTAGCTTTACAGAATTTGCATGTAGTTTTTTGTATGGATAGAGCAGGTTTGGCAGGAGCAGATGGGCAAACTCACCATGGAATGATTGATGTACCGTATATGAGATGTATTCCAAATATGGTAGTTTCTGCTCCAATGAATGAAGAAGAGTTAAGAAATTTAATGTATACCGCTTCGTTAGATAAAAATGCTGGGCCATTTTCAATAAGATACCCGAGAGGAAATGGCACTACACCTAACTGGAAAACGCCACTAAAAGAATTGCAAATTGGTAAAGGAAGAAAACTTAAAGATGGTGATGATATTGCCATTGTATCGTTTGGTACAGCAGGAAATTTAGCGGCTGAAGCCATTAACAAATTAACTGAAGAAGGAATTAATGTTGCTCACTTCGATTTGCGTTTTGTAAAGCCAATTGATGAAGAAATGTTACATGAAGTGTTTACTAATTATTCGAAAGTAATTACAATAGAAGACGGAACTATAGTTGGTGGAGCTGGAAGTGCAATTCTTGAATTTATGGCAGCAAATAATTACAATGCCCAAGTTAAAATGTTAGGAATGCCCGATAAAATTACCGAACATGGCGAACCAGCTGAATTATATGCTGAGTGTGGATTTGATTCAAAATCAATTAAAAAAGAAGTTAGAAAAATGATATTACATTCAGTAATAGCTCAATAATAATAGATAAAATTTAGTAATTAAAAAAGGTAATCATTTATTGATTACCTTTTTTTTGTTAAATCCATTTTGGAAATTCATTTAAAATTTTTACCAACAAAAAAGGCCAGTTCAAATTGAACTGGCTTTTTTGTTATAATTTAATATAGTTGTGATTACTTATTTATTACAAATGATTTGCTGAAAACACCTTTTTCGGTATTAATTCTAACAAAGTATATACCATTGCTTTGGTTCGATAAATCAAAGTTATTGCTTGTATTAAAATGGTTATCGAATTTGGCAACTAATTGACCAGTTACGTTATATATTTCAACAACGTTAACTTCAATTTCATTTATTAAATCAATGTTTAACAAACCCTTACTTGGCGAAGGATATATTTTGAAATAACTTTCAAAAAGATTTTCATACAACCCAACATTACATACTTTATTTGTAACATTTATGTTTCTAGTAACAACATCAGAGCGATTTCCAGAAGGATCTGTAACTACATATGAAACAGAATATACTCCAGGCAAGTCGTTTCGTAATGCGCTAATATCTGTTATTACCTGTGGTTTTAAGTTAGGATAATAATTGTCTTGAACATTAAATCCGGGCTCTTCAAACGGACAGAAACGATTTAAATTCATAGGACTTGCACCTAATAAATTAATAACTGGTTTGCTGCGTTTTACTATACTCATAAAACGAATTATGCTATCAGAATTTCCAACACAATCAGTTACAATAAATTTAACAGGGAATATGCCTAAGGTGTCATTTCTTAAAACATTTGGTATTCTTAAAATTGTCAATGTGTTTTGAGCACAATAGTTATCGCTTGCTACTACTCCAGGAATAGTGAAGTTAGTTAACACTTCAACTTCGGTAGTTAAACTTCCTGTTAAAGTAATACTTGGTTTAATAAAATCAGATACACAAATTGATATTGTTAATGTATTGGCAACATTACCCGATGAATCTGTAACATTATATACCACAAAATATTGTCCAATAACATTTGGATTTACACCACTACTAAACATTACACTTAAAGTTTTATCATAATTATCAGTTGCAGTTACAATTGATAGCGGATTAAAAACAGTATTTATTTGATGATTGTAACATGATGTAGCAAACTTTTTAACAATCAAAGGTTTGGTTGTATCTCTAACTCTTATTTGGCGAGTAAGGGTTTTATTAAAATTAAACGCATCTGTTATGCTATAAATTACTGTATAATCACCTACTTTGTTTTTATTTATATTAGATGTAATAATTACATTTGAATTAATGTTATTTCCAACATTATCTAACGCAGTATATCCGGGTTCAGTAAAGTTGCTACCTACTTCTAAATTATAAATTAATGGTGCAGTTAATACCAAAACAGGACCAGTACTATTTAATTCAACAATTACTGTTCTATATAAAGTATCAGAAGTATTACCAGAATAATCAGTTACAAAATATTTAATCAAGTATACACCAATATTAGCTGTATCAACTGTTGAAATAGTTTGTACCCTATTACTAATATTTCCTTCTATATTATCTGTTGCAGTTACCCAAGGATCAACAAAAGTTTTGTTGATTTCGGTTCTTAAAACAGTTGGCACATTACCTAATGAATTTGAAATAAAGCTTATTACTGGTTTCACATTATCTTGTTTCACTGAAATATTAAAATCTTTAAACATTCCAATAGTTCCGTATACCGAATTAAATTGCGATGAGTTGGCTAAATCTACTCCTACTCTCATACGTGTATTGCCATAGTTTTGCAAGTTCGATACTACCAAAGTATCTGTCATTTGTGCATCGCCATTGTTTATTTTGTTTAATATTAATTCGTTGGTTTCAAAGTTTGCATTGTAGTTTAAATCAATCCAAATTTTATAATCTAATTGTGTTCCAGCCGATGGTCTGTCTAACACTATTGCATATTTTCCTCCTCTGTACAATTCTCCTACTTGTGTAGTTGTATTGATGTATTGGTAACTTGGTCCGTTAGCAACCATAAAAGTACTATCCAAGCCTGCAAATCTTACTCTGCGAATACCCATTGTTGCATCAGCAACTGAAGCAAATGCTGCTCCGTTTCCTGGTGTTTGGTATGCGTTTATTTGTATAAAGTTAGTTTTGGTTATTGAATCTATTCCAAATGCATTGGTGGTGGTTAAACGAAC